>JAOAAI010000130.1 GCA_026418955.1 Candidatus Goldiibacteriota bacterium
CCTGTTCCACTCTGAAAGTCGTTGTTTATCAGATAATCCGCTGTGATATATGGCTATTCTTTCTTTAAATACACCTTTAAATCTTTCCATTATCTGCGGAGTTAAAAATATCTCTGGAACAAGCACTATGACTTTTTTCCCTTTAGAAACAGCATATTCGGATGCTTTTATATAAATCTCTGTTTTACCAGACCCTGTGATTCCCATCAACAAAAACCCCTTATATTTACCAGAATCAATTGCCACTTTTATAGAATTATATGCCAACTTTTGTTCTTCATTTAATTCAATATCTTTTGTAACTCCAGAACCAATATATATATCATCAATCTCTGTTTTTACATCCTTAACTTTTATTATTGTTTCAACATTTACAATATTTTTGTCTTTCAAACTTTTGATAATTTTTGAAATATTTTTTATACCTATCTTTTTCTCAATATTTTTTATATCAGCCTTTTTTTTTCTACAGGTCTTTAAAAAATCTATTATCTTTAACTCGTTTTTATTTAATTGTCTGTAATCAATCTCAATATCATTTAAGATTATCTTTGTTTTTGATTTTGATTTTGCAAGGGGTGAAAGCATGGTGGAAAAAACAACTCCCGGAGAAGATAAATAATAATTCGCAACCCACAAACCCAAACGTATCATTTCATCACTAAGTATTCTTTCGTCATCAATTATTTCTTTTATTTCCTTTATCTTTGATTCTTCTATTTTTATTTTATTTTGAACAACCTCTTCAATGACTAAACCTGTTATATATTTGTTTGCAAGTGGAACAATTACCCTCCTACCAACCAAATTTTCCTGCGAATCAATTTTATATGTTAATAAATTATCAATGTTTGTAAATATTGCAATATTCACATATTTCATAAATAATCCACCTTTTTTATTTTGTAAAATTGTCGGTTACCGCTTCCTGTTTTCACAAGAACTAGTTTTAAACTAAACGATAAATATATATTTATTAACTCCTACGAAAGATAAAAACAAAATTATAATTTCTATGTTTTTTTACTAACAATAGATATCTTTAATATTACCTTTTTCTAACATTAAAAGTAACAACTCCTGCATCTGTGGCTTCTGGAGTTTTTCCTGCTTTTATCAATTGATCTTTATAATAACTTTTAAAATCAATTATCTCATAGTCATCAGGCAATTCAAATAATTTTGAAGACAAAATAAAATAACATTTATGATTTTTTACTTCATATATTTCTTTAAAAGGTCCTACTACCTTTTTCTGTTTAGCAAACTCAAACTCCGTCCTAAAAACGTCTACCTCAGCTCGGATTATCATATTTTTTTTATTTATCCATTCTCTAACATTTGCTTCACACAAAAGGCCATTTATATTTCTATACATCCTATATTCATAAACATCACACTTTTTATTTTCATATATTACATCTTTTTGTTTTAGAACTTTTTTCTTTTTACCAAAACCTACATTTACATAAACTTTTCTTAAAAATATTTCAACATTTTCATCATTTACATTATAACTATAAACTTTTTTATCTTTTGTAAATAGATAAAATTTTCCATCTTTTATTATTATTACTTGTTTATCAGACATATCAGAATTAAATATCTCAATACGGTAATCATTGTTTTTATACCATATTTTTGAAATTGTTTTTTCTACATTTTTATTTTCATCAATAAAATAAGTTATCGCTTCCCAACTGGCTTTATTACAAAATGATTTGTTATCATCTAAATATTTATAAACAGGTTTTGTTTCCCTACAAGAAAATAAAAAAATAATAATTAAAATTAAATATAAAATCTTTTTCATTTTTTTCCTATACTTTATCCTGAAAAACATTTTTTGTATCAAAACCACCTGTAATATTACTAATATAATTATATGCCACTATTTCTATTTCATTTCTATATAAATTTGTAAAATACAAATAAAGTGGAACATTCATACTAATAAATAAATAAAAAATTTGCATATATTCATGAAAAAAGATATCAATTCTATGCAAAATTAAATAAAAGACAAATAAGACAAAAGACAACCATATAATATTTGAAATTATAAATCCGATTTTTTGAAATTTTATACCGATAATTCTTACAAAAATAAAATATAAAACAAAAGGAAAATAAAAGAAAAAAGAGACAGGTTCAAACTCAAATAGATCTGTTAAATCAGAAAAAAAGGGTTTTCTGGATAATAGATAAAAAAAATCATCAACTATAATCATATCTGATTTTAAATTATCAATCTGCTCTTTATTTAAATTGTCTTTTTTAAGAAGATATATTATACCACCAAGCAATTTACCCAGGACGCGAGCTTCACTTATGTACCACCTACCAAGAAGAGAATGAAAGACATCATCCTGCAGTATTTTAAGATATTTTTCATTTATTTCATTCTTTAAATCATCAGTTATTAAAATAAAACTTTTATCCCTTTTATCAGTTATAAAAATAAATAAACATCTATTTTTATATTTTTCTTTGAATTTAGCAAAATATATTTCCGCTTTTTTAATTATATCCTTTTCAACTTTCCCACGATATTTAAAAATACAGATATTTATATTATGCTTTTTTTCTAGAATATCTGCGTTATGTGGAAGAATATTTTTATTTGCCAGGTCATCATAATATCTGGCATAATTTTGCGGCAGATTCACAAACTCCCATGCAGAAATTTTTACTACTGTTAAAATTATAAAAAAAATTAATAATTTTTTTATAATAGTCTTATTATCTCCTAAAATATATTTTTTATTAAGAATATTTGTTAATTTTTTATAATTACTTTTATTAGCCCGTCATAAGCCAAATTCATATTTGTAGGTAACTTTTTTTGAATTAAATCATGGTCCAACTTATGCGAAATATGAGTGAAATATACTTTTTCTACTCTTAATTTTTTTGCAATATCTATAGCTTCTGATAAATTGAAATGCGTAGGATGTTTTTCTCTTCTCAAAGCATCTAAAACAAGAACTTTTATATTTTTCAAAAATTCAAAAGATTTTTCCGGAATATATGATACATCAGTCATATAAACAAAATCATTAATCCTATATGAAATAACGTCTATACATCCATGCTTTACAAGAATAGGCAAAATTTTTATTTTTCCTATATAAAATTCTTTGTATGGTTTTATTTCTTTTAATACTAATTTAGGTTTTCCGCCACCTTCCTGTGTTTTTTTAAAAATATATGAAAATCTTTCTTTTATTTCTTTAATTGTTTCTTTATTACCAAACACAGGAATTTTTTTTCCTTGCAACTCATTATATCTCCTTAAATCATCAAGACCAGCAATATGGTCTGAATGACAGTGAGTTAATAAAACCGCATCTATTTTTTTTATTTTATATTTCAGTGTGGTAAGACGAAATTCAGCAGGAGTATCTATTACTATAGAAATTCCAGATTTTTTTATATAAACTGACGACCTGTTTCTTATATTTTTTTTATTTTTTGAATTGCAAACCTTGCATCTACATCCAATAACAGGTACTCCATGAGATGTTCCTGTTCCTAGAAAAATTATTTTCATTATATTATACCCTTAAAAAATAAAAATATAATTACAACACCAAGTAATATCCTATAAACCACAAAGGGCAAATAAGAATTCTTTTTAACAAAATTAATAAGAAAAAATATGGCAATAAATCCAGCAATAAATGAAGAGAAAAAACCAACTAAAAAAATTAAAAAATTATCGTTTGTGACCAGTTTAAATGCATCTTTAATTTTGAAAATAAAGGCACCAAAAATAACAGGGACAGAAAGTAAAAAAGAAAATTCCGCGGAGCTATCTCTTTTAAAACCAAGCAACAATGCAGCTGTTATTGTAATACCCGACCTAGAGACACCTGGCATTATAGCCAACGCCTGAAAACATCCAATTATTACTGCTTCTTTTAATGTAATATGTTCTATATCTTTAAAAAATCCTTTTTTCTTATCTGCAATAAGCAAAAATAAAGCAAACAAGATAAAAATAATTGCAATTAATAAAGGAGACCTGAATGTATTTTCCGCATACTCATTAAAAAAATATCCTGCTAAAAAAGCTGGTATAGTAGCAACAAATAAGAAAAAAGATAATTTAAATTCTAAAATTTTTCTTTTTTCCTCATTAAAAATGCCACTAAAAAATGCAATTATAAAATTTTTAATCTTTTTAAAGTAATATATAGAAACCGCCATCAGAGTTCCTGCATGTAAAACAACATCAAAAGTCAGAGAATTTAATAGTTCTGACTTGACTTTTAAAATTTTAGGAACTAACACAAGATGTGCAGAAGAACTTATAGGTAAAAACTCAGTAAGTCCCTGCACAATACCAAGTAAAAAAGAATGAATTATATCCAATTTTGCTCCTTTTAATATAAATTATTGAAAATATCCTTTCTCTGAAAAAATGAGACAAAGGGAAATTAAGGCAGCAAATTTAAAAATCCACCTTTATCTCCCTCTATAAAATGAAAAATCCTTTATTTATTTTAAGAACCTAAATTTATGCCAAACAAAATTATATTTACCTAGATTTAATATGCAGTGTTCATATTAAAATAAAATTTCCATTCATTATTTTCTAAATCTATGCGTTTGGCAACTTCAAATTTCAAAGGGACAAACTGTCGTTGGAAAAAAAAAGTATCCAAAATAATTCCAAAACCAAAACTGCTTTTCATATTCCCATTTATCATATTATTAAAATTAATTGAATCAATTAAACATGAATCATTGTAAATTGTTCCTTTAATATTTTTTATCAATAAAAAATTTAATGGCCAGAAATTAAAATTTAAATTTTTTGCTAATAAATATCGTATTTCATTTTTAAACAATAATAACTTATCACTCACATATTCACCATAAGCCATTCCACGAATAGTTCCATTTCCACCAAGTATAAAATATGGTTTATCCTCACCTTCACTCAGTGTAAACATTATCTGTATCAAGTAAATCATATTTTTTAAAGAAATAGGAGTTAGATCAAAATATCTGCCATAATCTAATTCATATAGATTATAAGCTTTTGTTCCATTAAAAATTTTATCTGTGAATGATGCGTAAACAATAAAAAAATCTCCATTAAAAGGCCATAAATCTCGCCACAAAGTATTATCAATTAAAAAATATAAATCAATTGAATTTATAATATTATCTTGATTTTCTTTGAATAAATACGTACTTGAAGTTTCAAAATTTGTATATTTATCAGTTATATGGTTAGTTGATAATTGCATAGTTAAACTGGTATAACGGTTGAAAGGATATTTTAAATAAATTGCTCCGCCAACTTCTTGAGAATCAAGTTGAGAAAAAATAACACCTGTTTTCACATCTAGTATCTGATAAATATTTTTGTAATAAAATATTTTAAACCCTATATCAAAAGGTAAACTCAAATAAAGATATTCAAATTGAAATTGAGAATAATAATCAGGTATAAAATTAGCAAGTAATGCAAAATTGTTATTTCCTAACATATCAGATAAAGTTATATATCCACCACCCAATAACCCAATTTCTGTTGAAAAACCAAAAATTCCAAGAAGTATATCTGGGGTGAATGTTGTAGTATATTTTTCTTCACTTTTTATAATTTTTTTTGCCATCTCTTCTATCTTTTTCTTAAAATCTTCATCTTCCCCTATCTTCATTAGAGTCTTTATTTCATCTACCCCTTCTGGTATTTTAGTTAAATTTTTATCTTTCTTATTTTTATTTATATATTCTGGAAAATAAACAAGTGGAAGTTCTTTTATATCATGCTTTTTATTTAATATATATTTATAAATATTATAACATCCATCCTCATAATATGAATAAATAATACTCTCACCAGAAACGCATGGATAAAAAATACCATTTATAATATTAGTCAACGGAAATTCTTTTTTTTCTTGTAAATTCATTTTATAAAGATTATATATGCCATTTTTATCAGATACAAATATTATTTCATTTTCTGTCAAAAACCTAGGAAAAATATAATTACAATTATTATTCTGCGTGATAAATTTTATCTTACCATTTTCTAAATCATAAATAATTATCTTTTTTATTTCATCTCTCTCTTCTGTAAAAATAATTTCTTTACCATCAGGGGACCAAGAAATAAAATTATTTTCAAATATATTTTGTGTTATATTATTAACTTTATTATTCCTAAAATCATATAAATAAACATCTGTAAATCCACTATTTCCACCGATAAAAGCTAGATATTTACCATCTGGAGAAATTGCAGGAGAATAAGCATCTACAATTTCTGGGATATTCACTTTTTCACTTTGTGCATCCTTAAGATTATATCTAACAATTATACGTCTACCTTTTTCAATTGCAGAATAATAGATAAAACCATCTTTAGACCAAGACAATGGATAACCATCTACTAATAATCCGTCATAATAGTTACATGCCAATTTACTTCTATCTGTCCCATCAATATTTGCAAGATAAATAGCGCGCCCACCATCTTCATTTGAAATAAAAACAATCTTTGTCTCATCTGGAGAAAAAATAGGTGCTTGATTATATACGATTTTTTCTCTTTTAGCACTAGTTAACCTAGGGCCATATTTATCAGGAGTATCCCTACCCAATATTTGCGCCCAGTACTTTTTCTTTAAATAAATTATATATTCTTTTTCAAAATCTTCTTTTGTTTTCATAAATAATTTTTTATAAACGTTAAATTCTCCAATTTCACTTACAAGTCCATGAAAAAATTTAGCAATTTTTTCATTACCATATTTTTTTTCTATGAAATCAAAAATTGATTTGGCCTGTTTATATGCAAGATATGGTTCTTCTAGATGCGCAAACCCATCCATATCTTCTAATTTTATAATTCTTTCATTTATAACAGCATCTCTTAAAACCATTTCACCAATTGAATCCATATCATTTGAACAGTATTCAGCCAATCCTTCCATTACCCAAGTTGGTATAAAAATATCCCTGTAAAAAACATTATAAGATCTTAACCCTTCGCCAAAAATTATATTATATTGAATTGCATGAGCCACTTCATGATAAATGGTTGTTTTAAAATCTTTTATTGAACCACTAGAAGGTAAGGCAATTCTATTTTTATAAGCTTCAGTAAATCCTCCAACACCTTCACCAAGGTATGAAAGTGTAATGTTGGTTGACGCAAAAACCAATGAATTTTCATATATAAAAAGTGGAATTTTTGTTTTTGAATTATAATTCATTATTTTTGAATTATTTAAAAATGCACTTTCTGCAAAAATAGCAGCAAGTTTTGCAAGTAATTCCTCGCCTTCATAATAATAAATAAAAAAATGTTCTGTCTCATATATACGCCAATCCAACTGTTTAAAACGAATCTTATTCAACGCATAAAGATTAAATGCTAGAAATAAAAACATTATAGTTGCTGTTATTGTTATTGCTTTTTTACTCATTTTTCTCGCTCTTTTTTTTTATAATATTTTACCATATAAATTGCTATTTTCAATAGAAGGATATTTTAAATATGTCTTATAATAATGATGTTTCTGAAGATAAGCAAAAAAATAAGACGGCAGAGTTTATTATTTAAAAAGGTGAGGGAGCTTTTTAATAATTTAACTCTTGCCGTCTTAAACTAATTAGACAAAAAAAAACAAAAAAAGTTTCGAAAAAAATATATAATATATAATTTTCTTTTAAAAAAATAGATAATTTTAAAAATTAAAACAGATTTGATCAATTTGAATAAAATTCATAGAAAAAATTCATCCTATAAGTAAAAAAATAATGTATTTATAAATTAACTTTTTAATAAAAACTTTATTGCCCTTTCAAGTTCATCTATATCAATATTGGTATCCTTGCAGGGTCCATATGGTCTACGATTTGGTATTGCAATAATTGGTATTGATTTTATTGAATCAGCCATTCCTGATATAAGATCGCGCTCGCATGCAACACCTATAATGGCATCTGGATTTACTTTCTTTACAATCTGTCTTGCTGAGGAGCCACCAGTTGCTATGAAAATTTGGCAGTTATATTTGCGCGTCATCTCAAGCACTTTTTCTCTAATTGATTTTTCAAAACATCTAGGAAGTAATATCAGTAAATTTTTTGCTTTAAATTTTTCTTTTGTTATATATATTAATGCATTATTCACCTTTATTATTGAATTACTCACCCTATCTTTAGAAATTTTAAAAATAGATGCTATTTTATAAATTACAGGATAAATCCATTCAAGATGCAGTCCTGCTTTTTTTCTAAAAAAAATAAAATTTCTATTAGTTATCACAGTCAATATAAGAAGTAATGAAAATAAACCAAGTCCTATAATAAAAGTAAGAATAAATAAAAATACTCCGTAATTAAGATATATGTTTATTTCATATAAACGTGGAGATATTAAATAATATATAAAAAAAATTCCAAAACAAACGATAACAACTGTGATAAGATAAAATAAAAGAAATAATCTTTTTCCTTCGTTTATTTCTTTTTCATAAGAGAGCAAATCGCCGCTCCAACCCAGCCATTCGTCTCCTAAAATTCTATCTTTTTTTTGCTCATCCTGCTCCATTATATGCCTCACATATATATTTTTTAATTTTAATCAGGTTCTAAAATAATAATAGTTCTTGAATAATTCTTAAAATAAAAAATATACTATTTAAAAACTACTTTTGAATATTATATAAATTTAGTATAATACATTTTAAGAGAAAAACAATTTATTTTTATCCAATATTTAGTATCTGATATCTAATTGTTTTACTTGATACATCCCACCACATACATTCTACCTGTTTTTTTACCTTCGCCTCTGTATGAAAAAAACAGATCATTATTGCATTTCGTGCATAATTTATTTATATAAATATTTTTACGCTTTATACCTACCGCAATTAAAAGATTTTTATTTGCCTTTTGAAGATCCATATAAATCTTACCGTTTCTTTTACTGAATATATTATCGAATAACTTATGTTTGCTCAGTTCATTATAAAGATCCCTTCCTATTTCATAACAGCACGGTCCAATGGATGGAGAAGTTATAACAACCATTTTATCAATATTACAACCAAACTTTTGCTTCATTATCTTTATTGCCCTTAAAATTATCTTTTTTGCTATTCCACGCCAGCCAGAATGTACAACAGCAAGAACTTTTTTATCTGGTTCTATTATTACAGAACCGATACAATCTGCAACCTTAACAGCCACTGGAAAATTTCTTAAATCTGTTATAATGCCATCTGCTTTTTTATTATGTAGAGATTTTCTTTTTTTTACTATAATTATTCTATCAGAATGAATCTGTTTCAATATATTTATTCTTTTAAATTTCAAAACTTTCTCTGCCTGTTTTTTACTTTTAACCTTTTTTGTTGTAATTGCAATAATAAATTCTTTTTTAAAAAATATTGGTGTTAAATTTATTTTATATTTATTCATTTTAACTTTGAAAAATATTCCTTTATTCCTTCTGCAATCCCCTTTGCCACTTTTTCTCTAAAATCATTATCATCTAATTTTTTTTCTTCCTGAGGATTTGATATAAACGCCGCTTCTACTAAAACAGAAGGCATATTTGTATTAGCTAGCACATAAAAAGGAGCACGTTCTGTAGGCGCCCATTTCAATCTTAAATTTTTTACTAGACAGTGCTGTATGTTGCCTGCTGCTTCTATACTCAAATATTCATACGCACTTTTTCTCAAATCATTAAGCAACATTTCAAATACACCCACATCTTTATTTTCCAATTTTGCTGCTTCTGCAGCTTCACGTGATGACGCTACCCTATTATATATATAAGTCCTGACACCTTGGGCTTCTCTATCTTTTGATGCATTACAATGAATTGAAATAAATAAATCAGCTTCTTTTTCATTGGCAAATAAAGCTCTGTGTTTTAATGAAATAAATGTATCATCATCTCTTGTCAAATATATCTTAAAATTTTCATCTTTTAAATATCTTATAATTCGCAAAGTAATATCAAGCACTATATCTTTTTCGCGAACTCCGTTTGCTCCTATTGCACCTGGATCTGTCCCTCCATGCCCAGGATCAAGAACTAAAATTCTTGTCTGTTTTTTATTTGAAACAATATTTACCGGTGTCATAGTAGGTGTTATTTCTTTTTTTAAAACTGATGTTTCCTTAACAAGCTGTCCTCCTATCTTTTCTGTTTCTTTAATTCTATCTTCCCATATTTCTTGTTTTACTATTTTTTCCTGCTGTTGCTTTACTGATTCCTGAACTTTTATTTCACTCTGCTTTTTTATCTCCTTATCAAAAATTTTGACTATTTCATCAAATGTATACTGGCTTATATAAATATTTCCATTTTCTGAAAAAGGTGGAATATCTATTTTCTTTTGATAATTATCTGAAATTATATATGGGATATTAAGAAAAATGTTGATTATCTTACTGTTTTTTACTATTAATATTTTATCTTCGGTCCAATTATAATCAAGTTTTGCCTTTACTTCTTTCTCAAGATACCTTATGTTAACAAAAAAATCAGAATTTAAAGCAAAAATATACACACTAAAAAAAATAGAAAAATATATGAAGAAAAATTTTTTAAAATTATTTTTTAGCAAACGCATAATCCTATCATTATTTTAACTGATGTTTCATAAATTCTGAAACTTATTAATTCGGATACCTTTCAAAAGATGGAGTGTCAACATTTTCATAACCATTTTCAACAAGCTGTCTTGCAAGAAGCTCCATTTTATGAAATTTATCTTTTGCACTCTTTACAATTTCCAGGTCTGCTGTTTCAGTTATACCGGATACTAAAATTACTATTTCAATCTCATCCCCTAATGAAAGATCCTCAACAACTCCATATTTTATAGATGCTTTATCACCTGTTAACCTCCTGATTTCGTCAACTACTGAAAGTTCTTTTGTTATTATATCACCTATAAAATTTATCAAAACATGTTTTGCTCCAGATAGTTTAACCTCTCCAATAAATGGATTGTTAAGAGCATTATTAAATGCTTTAAGAGCTCTATCTGTTCCTGATGCTCTGCCAATTCCTATAAATGTTTTACCTTTTTCTCTCAATGTTGTTTTGATATCTGCAAAATCTATATTCTGTATACCTGTTCTGGCAACCATACCGATCAAACCATTTACAAAACTTATTAAAACTTTATTTGCTTCTTTATATGCTTCTGAGCAACGTAAATTTTCACAATTCTCTAGTACTTTGTCATTTGATATCACAATTACATTATTTACTTTTTCTGTGAATTTTTTCAATGAATCGTCAACAATGATTTTCTTCTGGCTCTGTTCCATTTCTCGTTTAAACGGTGTGATTACAACAGCAACAGTTAAAATATTCATTGAGCGAGCTATGTCAGCTATTACAGGACCTGCACCAGAACCTGTACCACCACCTAAACCAGCAGCAATGAAAAGTAAATCAGTGCCTTCTAGCTTTTTTTCTAGTGTTTCTCTGTCTTCTTCTGCTGCTTTTTCTCCAACCTCAGGTTTTGAACCAGACCCTAAACCCTTGGTCAGTTTTTTTCCAATCTGTATTTTCTCATGAGCCATTCTGCTGTTTAAAGCCTTCAGATCTGTATTTACAGCAATTAATTCTGCGCCTAAGACACTACTTTCAACCATATCATGAATTATGTTACAACCACATCCTCCAATGCCCATCACCTTTATAACTGGTCCATAGGCTTCCTCTTCTTTTTCCACCAAATCAAACTTCAAAATTTCTTCTTTCATCTTACACCTCCTATATATTATCTACAAAAAATTTCTTTATAAAATCCCATATTTCTTCAAATATTCCTTTGGAAATTTTTGTTTTTTGGGATTTAATTTGAAAATTTACATAATAATCAATTAACCCCACCGCTGTAGCATATTCAGGTGAAGATACAATATCATAAAGTCCAATTATTTTCTCTTTTAAAGGGACTCCAATTCTGACACGTAAATCCATCTCCTCTTTAATTATTTTATCAATACCTTTTAATAAAGAAGTGCCTCCTGTTAAAACAACACCTCCACTATATAAACTTCTATCAATACCATCTTTTTCAAGTTCGGCTTTGACAAACTTTATTAATTCCTGCACCCTTAATTTAATATAAGGAGATATCTTTGAAAGTTGTATTTCAATGGTTTTTGAAGATCCCATATCAGGAAATGTTATTGTTTCATCCTTTTCATCTGCTTCACCAGTAAATATACCATATCTTTTTTTTAAATCTTCTGCTACACTTTTAGATGTTTGCAGAGCACTGACTAAATCATTTGTTATTAGCTGACCACCTACCGGTATAACTTTTGCAAAACGTATTGCATTTTTATAATATACAACCATATCAGTTGTTCCACCACCAATATCAAGTACTAAAACCCCTATATCCTTTTCATCATTGAAAAGAACTGCACTTGCAGATGCTACTCCTTGCACAATTATATCAACAACATTATAACCAGCATGTTCTATTACCTTTCTTACGTTGTCAATTGATGTAATTGAGCCGGTTATTATATATGCATCAACTTCCAATTTCATCCCTGTCATTCCAACTGGATCCTCAATCTCGTCTTGAGAATCAACAATGTATTGCGTGGGGATGATATGCAAAATTTCTTTATCTGCTGGCATGAAAAAACTTGTTGCCGCTCTTATTGCATTATTTTTGTCATCCTCTGTAATCTCTTTTAATTTAGTATGTGAAAGAGTTGTTTCACCATGTCCCTTTATTCCTGAAATGTGTTTACCAGAAATAGAAGCAATAACTGAATGAACTTTCACTTTTGCCATTTCTTCTGCTTTTTCAATTGATTTTTTAATGGCAATGGTTGTTTCATTTATATTGGCTATTGCCCCCTTAACTACACCGGTATTTTCCTGCCAACCAACACCAATAACATTGATTTCTTTATCCATAACCTCAGCTATAATAGTACAGATTTTAGTTGTTCCTATATCAACAGCTGCAATAATATTTTCCAAAACAGGCTGAGTTTGAATCATTATTGATCACTTCCTTTCATTTTATTATTACTCTATTTTTATATCTCAAATCCATGTAGGTGTATTGCCTATCAATTCTATCCAAAACAAAATACAGATTTTTCATCTTTTCATTCGTAATAGTATTTCCCATATAAATTTTTTTTCCATCAACAGTTATTAAAACTATATTTTCTGGGTCTTTAAGATTCACCTCCGAAATTTTTGAAAGATATTTGTTTTTTATTCTCAACGCCTGTAAAAAAGCATTTTTATGTTTTGGTCTTTTTTCATTTAATTCTATACCAGTTAAAACTGGCAAAACTTTAGAATCAATATTGGTTTCTACAAGCTCTTTTTTACCATTATTAAAAACAATATATAAATTATCTTTTATAATAAGAAATTTTTCAGTTTTCAAAAATGGAATTTCAAATGAAAACCTTTCTATTTTTATATTTACATTACTTAGCAAATATTTAAAAATCAAATTTAGAGAAAATAAAAAAATAAACAAAACAATTAAACTCAAAAATAAACTACGGGCTAAATAAAATAAATTTCTTGATACAACCATAATATTATTCAATTTAGAATAACGTGGCACAAATTCAAATTTTGTTGTTTTTCTTTTAACAAAATTAAATTTGTAATTTTGCATTTTTTTTCCTTTTAAGTGCTGAATTTATAAAAATCAATAACAATTCATAAAATGATATTCCATAATATCGCGCTGATTCAGGGAACAAGCTAAGCGATGTCATACCGGGCAATGTATTTACTTCAAGTACGAAAACATTATTTCCACGCACTATCATATCTATTCTGGAATAATCTCTGCATTCAAGAACTTTATGTGCTTTCAAAGCATAGTATTGCGCTTTCTTATATGCAGTCCCATTAATACGAGCAGGAATCCTATGTTCAGACATACCTTTTGTATATTTTGCTGTATAATCATAAAATTGTTTTTTAGGAATTATTTCTATAATAGGCAAAGCTTTATCAAGAAGGACAGGAACTGATATTTCAATGCCTTTTATATATTTTTCAACAAGAACTTTATTACCGTATCTTGCAGCTTTTTTATATGCTTTTTTTGCATCATTTTTATTATTTACAATTGATACGCCTATTGCTGAACCTTCTGCGTTTGGTTTAAATACAAGTGGAAATTTCATTTTTATCTTTTCAATATCATTTATATTTTCAACAACACACCACTTTGGCGTTGGAATCCCATTATATGAAAATAATTGCTTAGCAATTATTTTGTTCATTCCAAGTGCAGAGCCTAAAACTCCACTTCCAGTATAAGGTATTCCATGAAATTCTAAAATCCCTTGTATAACACCATCCTCTCCATAAGTTCCATGTAAAGCAAGAAGCGCAACATCAATTTTTTCTTTTAAAATTTTATTAATATTTCTCTCTTTAATATCAATTGCAACAACCTTATGGTTATGTTTTTTTAATTCATTATACATTGCCATACCTGACTTTAATGAAATAGCCCTTTCACTTGATAGACCACCCATAATCACACCTATTTTAATATTCTTAAGATTCATTAAACTTACTCCTTTATTTAATAATAACTACTTCTTCTTTTAATTTTATTTTGTATTTTTTATATACTTTGTTTTTGATAATATTTGCAAGTTTTATAACATCTTTAAATGTAGCATCTCCTTTATTAATGATAAAATTACCATGCATCTTTGAAACCATTGCTCCACCAACAGAAAAACCTTTAAGACCAGCATCTTCTATCAACATGCCAGCAGGAAATTTATCAGTATTTTTAAAAAAACTTCCAGCACATGCTGCTTTCCATGGATGCTTAGCTCGTCTTATTGATATTATCTCTTTTATTTCTTTTAATACCTTTTTTTTATCTTTAGAAAATACCTTTATCTCAGCACCTAAAATTACACTTCTATCTTTTTGAAAAATACTATTTCTATAAGAAAATATATTTTTATTTTGAACTACTTTGAATCGTCCCTTTCTATCAAGTATTAAAATATCAATAATATAATCACCTATTAATTTACCGTAGGCACCTGCATTCATATAAACTGCGCCACCAATGGTCCCTGGTATTCCAGCCAAAAACTCCAATCCCCCTAAATTATTTTTAACCATGAACTTAAGTAACTTTTCATTTGACACACCAGCACCTACAAAAATTAAATTTTTTCTATTCCACAGAATTTTTTCAAAATCACCCTTAAGACGTATAAATATAACATCCAGATAACCATCACTAATAAGAACATTTGTAAGATTACCAATTACAAAATACCTCTTCTTATATGTATTTAATATACGCATCGCATCCATCATCTGACTTATTTTATATATCTCAATCATAGCAGTTATTTTTCCACCAATTTTAAAATTGCTGTGTTTTCCAGCATCCCAATTTTTATGAAATGGGATGTTGAAATCCTTTAATTCTTTGAAAAAATTCATTTTACACATTTTTCAATCTCTTTTCTTATTTCATAAATGTTTCCAGCCCCAAGAATAAAAACAATATCATTTTTATCAATTACCCTTTTTAATCTCTCTATTATCATTTCCCAGTTTGTTTCGTAATATACATTTTTAAATCCATTTTCAAGCATTGAATCTTTTATCAAAGCAGAAGAAACTCCGGGTATTGGTGCTTCCCGTGCTGGGTAAATATTATCCAAAATAACAACATCAGCAATAGATAATGATGATGCAAATTCTTTATACAATAACTGTGTTCTTGAATAAAGATGTGGTTGAAATATAACAATAATCTTATTTTTCGCTATTTCCTTACCTGTCTCCAAAACTTTTCTTATTTCCATAGGATGATGTGCATAATCATCTATTATTGTGTAATTTTTTTGTTTGAAAATATTAAAACGCCTTTTTACATTTTTAAATTTTTTTAATGCCCTTTTTATAACTCCCAATTTAATTCCTGTATCATATGCAATGGCAATAGCCATTAAAGAATTATGAACATTATGTTTTCCAGGTATTCCCAATACAAATTTACCTAATTTTTTATTTCTGTAAACCACATCAAAAGATTGTGTAAGAAGTGTTGTTTTTATATTTTCCGCATATATATCATTTGTTTTATCAAAACCATAAAAAACAACACGGACAAATATTTCAGATTGTATTGAACGAATATTAGGATCATCTCCATTTAAATAAGCAACTCCATAAAAAGGTATATTATTGATAAATTGAACAAATGCTTCTTTTAAAGCATCCATCCTTTTATAATAATCCATATGGTCATTATCAATATTAGTTACTCCAACGACAACTGGATTGAGCTTTAAAAATGATCCAAATGCCTCACACGCTTCTGCTATAACATATTTACCTTTACCTGCTTTTGCATGTGCGCCTTTTGCCCGAACAATACCACCAACAATATATGTTGGATCTAATTTTGCTTCTTCAAATATTGAGGCTAATAACCATGTTGTGGTTGTTTTACCATGAGAACCAGCAATTGCAATACCATATTTTAATCTCATAATTTCATCAAGCATAACAGCTCGTGGCACAACTGGAATTTTTTGTTTTCTTGCCTCTACTATCTCTGGATTTGTCTCTGGTATAGCATTTGAATACACAACAATATCTGCGCCCTTTATATTTTTAGCATCATGACCTATAAAAATTTTTCCACCGCTTTTTTCAATTCTTTTTGTATTCTCACTTTCTTTTATATCAGATCCAGTGATTTTATATCCGAGATTTAAAAAAACTTCAGCAATGCCATTCATTCCAGAACCACCAATACCTATAAAATGTAAATGTTTTATACTTTTCTGCATTTAATTACTCCATCATAAAATTTATTATTTCTTCCACACTATCTTTCACATATAACTTTTTTATATTTTCTTTTATTGTTTTATTATTTTTATTATTCAACAAATACTTTAGCCCTTCTATTAAATTAGCATCATTTAGTTCACTATCTTTTATCACTATAGCAGCATTATACTTTTTAAAAAGCATCGCATTTTTTTCCTGATGATTATCAGTTGCATATGGATAAGGAATTAAAATTGATGGTATCCGTAATGCCACGATTTCAGCAAGAGTGCTTGCCCCAGCTCTTAAAATGGCAACATCAGAAACAGCATAGGCAAGACCAGAATCATATATAAAATCAAACACTCTTATTTTTATTTTTGATTTAATTATTATTTTTTTTATTTTCCGATAATCTGCTTTGCCTGTCATCCATATTATTTGAATATTTTTTATTTCCTCTTCTATTTTTTTAAGAGCTGATATTACTATATCATTTATTTTTCTTGCAGCACGACTGCCAGGCATTATAAGTATTGTTTTTTTATTTCTGTCTAATTCAAAATATTTAAATGCATCATTTTTATTTTTATTAAGTATTGAATATCTAACCGGATTACCAGTCACCCTTGTTTTTTGGGCACAAAAATATTTCTTTGTTTCTTCAAAACCAGTGGTAATTTTTGTTACAAATAATCCAAGCACCCTATTTGCAATACCAGGATAAACATTTGGCTCATGTATCAATGTTTTTTTTCTTGTGAGAACTGCTGCAATAAGAACAGGAAAGGATACAAAACCACCAGTTCCTACAACTATATCAGGATTAAACTTTTTTATAATCTTGAATGATTCAAATATTGCTTTTAAATTAAAAAATGTATTTATTAAATTTTTAATAGTTACTGCTCTTATCAATGGTTTTGCAGAAATAAAAATAAATTTATAATTATATTTTTTTATTATATTCTTTTCTATACCATCATAGCTTCCTACAAAAAGTATATTTACATCTTTTCTTAATGCCAGTTTTTCTGCAATTGCAATCGCAGGAAAAATATGACCACCTGTACCACCGCAAGCAAAAATTGCATTCATGGCCTACCCCCATTTACCTCTTTTGATATTGATAAAAGAATTGCTATTGCGATTATATTTGATATTAAAGCAGTACCACCGAAACTCAAAAAAGGCAATGTAGTCCCTTTTGGTGGTAACATTCCAGTAACTACAAAAATATTGGTGAGTGCTTGAATAACTATCATAAAAGTTAAACCAGCTGCAAGATATTTTAAAAAATTATCTTTAACAGATACAGAAATATAAATTCCTCTCTGTAGGATAAAATAAAAACCAACAAAAACAAGCATACAACCCCATATTCCAAGTTCTTCACCTATTATTGAAAAAATATAATCCGTATGAGTTGCAGGTAAATAATAAAATTTTTGTTGACTCTGGAATAAACCATTTCCTAAAATTCCACCTGAACCGATAGCAATTAAAGATTGTATTATCTGCCAACCAGCTCCATAA
>JAOAAI010000195.1 GCA_026418955.1 Candidatus Goldiibacteriota bacterium
TGATAAAGGTGTTTTGGTTAAAAAGGGTGTTTGGCATGGTTTGCGGGTTTTATCTGAAAAAGCAGGGATAAAAGTAACAGAAAATTATGAAGTGGCTTCTATTTTTCATAAATTAAAAAAACCTATTGATATTAATTTTGTTTAATTTTTAAATTATATTTAAAAATCAAAATTGGTGTAAAAGATAGTTATATTATTAATAGTAAAAGATCATTTAATATCAACCTTTTGAGTTGAATAAAAATAATTTAATAGGAAAAATGTATGTGTGATTATTTAAAAAAATTTTTAATTCATTTGTTTATTCTTTTTATTTTAACATTACCATTTTGGTTTTCAAATCTAGATATTGTATTTAGTTCTTTTTTTTATAATAAAACTTCTGGATGGTATTTATTTAATAATAAAATAATTGTGTTGTTGTATAAATATGGCACTTATCCAGCTATAATTTTTTCAATTTTTTTAATTTTTGTTTTGACCCTTCAAAAAATATTTAAAAGTAGCGAAGATTTAAAAAAAATAGCGGTTGTTTTTTTAATAACTTTAATTTTTGCACCTGGCATTATTATAAATGTCTTGTTAAAAAATTATACAGGAAGACCTCGACCAAGAGAAATAGTTGAATTCAATGGTAAATGGGAATATAAAAGAGTATTACAATTAGGTAAACCAGGTAAGGGTTATTCATTTCCATGTGGGCATTGTTCTATGGGATTTATTTTTTGCTCTGTTTATTTTGTTTTAAGAAATAAAAGAAAAATTCTTGCAAATGTTTCTTTATGGACGGGTATTATTTATGGGATAATAATGGGAATTGGAAGAATAGCCCAGGGTGCTCATTTTTTATCTGATGTTATCTGGGCAGGTGGTATTACCATAATAACTTCAGAGATTGTATATTATTTGTTATTTGAAAATAAAAGAAATTATATAGTTGATTTTTTAATTGATAAAAAAATTCCTATTATTCCAGCTATTATTTTGTCATCTGTTTTGGTTTTAATACTTTTTTTATTTTTTCTCATGTCAGTACCTTTTTATAGAGAACATAAGATAGATATGAAGATAAAAAATAATGTTTTGCGATTTGTTTTTAATGGGACTGGTGATTTGAAAATCAATGAAACTGAAAACGCTTCAAATATATTTATTTCTGCATCAGGTTTTGGTTTTCCTAGATCAAATTTTTATTGGACATATGATATAAATGAAAAAGATATGATTTCTGATATTGTTTTTAATACATACCAAAAAGGTTTTTTTCAAGAATTAACAGCTAATATTGATATAAATCTTTCGCATAATAAAAATAGTGAAATAATTATTAATAATATTAATGGAAATATTGAATGTGAATTGCCAGCTTATACATCAAAATGTGTTTTATTTACGAAAAAGGGAGATATTTTTTTAAATATCAATGGAATAATAAAAGAATTATTTATAAAAAATTTAAAAGGCAATATTTATCTAAATTTGAATAAAGATGCATATGTTGAACCAAATTCTTTAATAGCGATAAATGCTACTTCAGGCATGGTTGAGATAAAAAATCAGAGTAATTATTTAAAAGAATTAAATGATAGTGCCAAAGAAATAACAGGGTCAAAAGAATTATATTTTCAGAACAAAAAAACAGGACATTTATATATGAATATAAATGCAAAAAAAATAATTGTTAAATGATTTTTGTTTTATGATTTTGAATTTTGCAGATTAAGATGAAAGGTGGTTGTTTATGTCACAATATATCGATGTAAAATATTATATAGAAACCGCTGATTCTTTAAAAAAAACAGTTGAATTAATTGCTGCGATGCAATCAACAGGGACGTGGTCAGACGTGAAACAGGAAACAAAAAATCTTATAAGAAAATTCGGGGCAAAAGTTAGGGATGTAAAAATACTTGGAAAAACAAATAAAATTCATTTGCCAACAAAAAGAAAAATAAAAGGAAAATTAAATTGCGCAGAAGCAGTCATATCATATCCATGGGAGAATTTTGGTAAAAATATTGCAATGCTTTTATCCACTGTTGCTGGTGAAGTTTATGATTTATCAGAATTAACTGCAATAAAAGTTATTGATATAAATTTTCCAATTGAGTATTTAAATTTATTCAAAGGTCCAAAATTTGGTATTGATGGTTCTCGTGAAATTGTCAATGCTTATGATAGACCTTTATTTGGTGCTATTACAAAACCATGTGTAGGGTTAACACCAAAACAGATTTCCAAAATTGCTTATGAAGTATCAATGGCAGGTATTGATTTTATAAAAGATGATGAACTTTTGGCTGATGCTTCATATAATACTATTGCTGTCTCTTATACACATCT
>JAOAAI010000208.1 GCA_026418955.1 Candidatus Goldiibacteriota bacterium
AAGTGCATCAGGTTGGGGTAAATTTTCCATTTCTTCAATTTGTTTATAATATTTAAAACTTCTTCCTGTTGCATAAACAAAAAAAATTTTTTTTCTTATCTTTTCAAGATATTTTTTGAATTCATTAAGCCCTTCTGTATCGCCTATGATAGTCCCATCAATATCAGTAATTAACATTAACATTTTTTCTTATACCATTAAATATAATAATTATTATCATCATAAATAAAATAAAAAAAACGAACCAATCACCATATTTTGTATAAATCGTGAGATTATTTTTTTCATTATAAATTACATCCTCTGTTAATATATCTCTTTTAAATAAATCTGTTTTTGAAATTATTTTTCCATCATGATTTACAAACCCAGAAATACCAGATGCAACACATCTAATAAGTGGTACTTCATTTTCAACAGCACGCATTATAGTATTTTGAAAAATCTGAGCAGATGCTGGAGTTTTGCCATACCATGTTTCATAAGATAAATGAACAAGTATAACAGCGCCTTTTCTTATAAACTCCCTTGAAATCTCTGGGAATAAACTATCATAACATATCAAAGTTCCAATTTTTATATTCTTATAAATAACAGGTTCTATTTTATTACCTGGAGTGAATCCTATATAACCATATCTTCTTACAACCTTTTTAATAAATGGAAATATATTCTGTAATGGCACATATTCACCAAAAGGAACTAAATGATATTTAGAATACTCACCTTTTATATTACCATTTTCATCAATTATAAAAACAGAATTATAATATTTTTTTTCACCATTTTTACCTATTTCAACTTTATCAGAGCCGATTATATGCCATACCCCTTTTATCCATCCTGCTATTTCTTTGGCACGCCATTGCTCATAATTTAAAACTCCAGGGTAGCCTGTTTCTGGCCATACTATTATATTTGGTTTTTCTTGTTCTAATTTTAATATCATTTCTTTTATTATTTTTAAAGCTTTTTCTTTGTAATTCCATGCCCACTCAGCAACATCTTGAGAAATATCTGGTTGCAATATTGATATTTTAAGATTTTTATAAACATATTTTGATTTTATATTCACAATTAATGTAAAAATAACAAGTATCATTAGAATAATAATTAAAGCAAAACTTTCAATTTTAATTAAATTTATCTTTTCTCTTAAAATCATAGTTGTTAAAAAAATATTTACAAAATAGATTAAAAAATTAGCACCAGCCACTCCTGTTATTTTAATAATTTTTATAAAAGGAAGAAAAATTACCTGACTCTGTGCAGGAGTCTGTAGTGGAAATCCAGTAAAAAGCCATTCTCTTACATATTCTAAAATTGTAAAAATTAACGGAACTGAAAATAGATACTCAATATTTAATTTACGTTTCAAATAAAAAGATATAAGTAATGAAATACCAATATACAATGAAATATATAAAGATAGAGCAATCCATGCAACATAAGCAAAAATACCCATTGGACGGACATTACATAACCAATAAAGTGATATAAGGTAAAACACAGAACCAGATAAAAAACCATAAAAAAATATCCTTTTATAATTATCCTCTTCATAAAGAATTAAAAAAAGCGGAACAAAAGCAACCCAGATAAGAAAAAAAGTAAAAATAAAAACATTTTGCTGAATAAAATTTGGAAATGAAAAAGCAAGCAATATGCCCGATATAATACTTAATAAAATATTTTTTATCTTCACATGCTCCTCACAAGTATTAAAATTATTTTATAATATATCAAGGATTTTTTTTTGTCAATGAAGGATTGGAATATTTATAAGTAGATTTAATAAAAATACTTTTGTTTTATAAATTGTAAATTATAAATCTGAAATTATAAATTTATTTTACTCCCACCTATCAGATGGAGTAGCCGTTCTATTTATCAACATATTCAACATTTGATCAATTATTGATAAAAGCCGCACAGATGCATCATAAGCTCTCTGATAAGCTCTTGCTCTGGCAAGTTCTTCATCTTCATTTACCCGCGTTATATTATCCTGCATTTGTTTATATAAAGCAAGTGAAGCCTCATATTGAGCCATGATATTTATACTTGTATCGAGTTCTCCTTCTAGCCTTCCTACAATTATAGAATAATATTCACCAAATTTAATATTTTCTGTGATATTTAATGTCTGGATTAAATTTCCAACTTTATCATTCATAACAAATGGGATTATCATATTTGGAGCACCAGTGGATGGATCTGTTATCCTCTTAACCCCAAAAGAAAATCTCTGATTTTGTGTATCAAAACTAAATGGTAAAAGCATATATGGTTTTCCACCTGTTATTCCTATAATATTGGAAATTGTAGCACCTATTATCTCTTGATTATTCCATTGTGTTTCTGTTCTTATATTATTATAATCAACAACCACTGTTCCGTATTTATAGGGCTGTATATTCAAAATAATATCCATTGTATCCCATGATTTTGATAAATCAGCACCTGTAATTGAATTTTTAATAAGAGAGCCAATATAATTAATAGGACCAGAACTCTGCTTTTCCTGATATAAATCAAATCTTTGAAGAAGTAAAGTATTAAAATTAGAATTTGGAACTGTTCCATTGCTATTTAATTCCTGTACAACTAATAATTGATTTGAAAAAATATAAATTTTCCTACTTGTTTCATCAAATATTGCAGACACTTCTGAAACATTGGTATTTATTTTATTAATCAGACTCGCAACAGTTTCATTACTATTATATGCAATATCAATACCATTTATTCTCAAAATTCCATTTCTACCAAGTGTTGTTCCTGCAGTTATAGACAAAGTTGCATTGGTCAACCAGTTATTCACTATTTTGTTTTCAAGATTAGCTATTATATTGGCAATATCATTACTCCCAAAATGTTTATAAGTTATTTTTGCTCCGGCAAAAAGTTCTGGACTCACTGAAATATCAACAGCTCTTGAACCAATAAAAAAATCAAGATTGCTCTGTTTGCCAGAATCATCAAGTCCAGTTCTATGGATTCTATTAATAACCGTTATCATACTGCTAGCAAGATTATCAAGTTGTATTTTATACCACTGTATTGCCTCATCACGGGCTGCTAAAATACCACCAAGACGTCCTTTTGTTATTAAATCATTGATTTTAACAGGTGGTGCTCCTAGAAATTCAAAAAGACCTACATCTTCTTGTTTTGAATCTCTTATACTACCCATAGTAGTTAAAGCATTATAACCATCTGCACCATTTACAAGTATGTGCCCATTTATATGCAAAACAACTGTCCCATCAGAACGGGTTCCATAATCAAAATTAATAAGTTCTGCTAGTTTATTCATTGCTTCATTTCTTTTATCAAGTATATCATTTGGATTCTGACCAATACTATAAATATTGGCTATCTGTTTATTATATTCATGTATCTGTCTTAAATATTGATTAATTGACTGAATTGTAAGACGCAAATCTTTTGTAAGTTCTATTTGCATATTGGTAAGGGTTGAAGATTTTGCATTAAAATAATTTGTAATTCCTTGAGCGGTCTGAAAAATTTCTCTTCTTGCGGCTTCTACCTCTGCCTGATATTGAAGTTTTAATGTAGGATTAGTTTCTGTTTCAGCCCTATATGCAGCATCAGCGAGTTTTGCCCAGTCATCATAAAATTCCTGTAACTGTGATTCAAGTCCACCTGTAATACCGTCTATTTCAGGAAAAATGGCTCTTAGCGATTCATAGGTCCTATTTAACATTTCCCATTTTCCTAAATACTGTCTTTGCAACATTATCTGCTTGTCCAGATAAATATCTCTAACTCTTTCTATTGATCCAATTTTTGATCCTGTTCCTATCTGTCCCTTTATTCCTATATATGTTATTGCCTCTGTTGCAGTAATAATTGCAATCTGTTTTGAATACCACTCATTGTTCATATTTGCAATATTATGATTTGTGGTGTTTAAAGCTGCAGTGTGTGTTGTTAAAGACCTCAAAGCAGTATTAAGTGCTGCATTTATTGTAACCATTTCCAATTACTCCTTTCTTTAAATTTTGGTATCAAATTTTGAATCGTTTCTAATTGTTTCTGTTTTTTTCTGCCCATCCTTTGTGTAGGTTATTTGTGTTGGATTTTCTATTTTATTTTTTATATTTCTTACAAAATCAACATATTCAATATAGTTTTTTAGTAATCCTGTATTTTTTTGATTTATCAATTCTGTCTCTTTAACAATATTTATTAATTCTTTAATAGCATCTTCTATTTCTCTGGCATCTTTGATATCAATCCTGGCAAGAACATCTCCTAATTTAATAGTGTTTGTCTTCTGTAACCCAACTTCACTTATCATCAGATCAAAAACCAATCCTTTTTCATCTTCTAATTTTTTTATTGATGAGATAATCTCATTTTGTCTTTTTATTATGTCATCAATTGATTTAATATCCTTATCCGCTAGTGCCTTATATTCAGTACTAATCAATTCCTTCAATGAACTATATAATTTTTTTTGCTCTATGATAATATTTAAAAATTTTTCTTTCGTTTGTTTTTTCATTTATGTTATTAATCTTCCATCAAAAGTCGTGCTGCAAGTTCATAAGCAGGTATTCTTCTATTTTCAACTATCCGCTCCTGGATTGCCTTTTCAACTAATTCTTTTCTTATATCCGATAATTGATTAATATTTACAACTGCTTTGCTTATTATACGTGCCTGTCTTGAGAGTTCAACTCTGTCTCTTATTACTCTACCTTCTATATTTTCATTTGGTTTTTGTATCTGATTGTTTTTATTTGCATTCACATCTGCGATATTCTGCGGCAAAATAGGTCCTATATTTCCAGTATTATTTATTGTAGCCATATCCATTACCTCCTTTTATTTATTTTTACAATATATATATCGTATTTGTTTAAAAAAACTTTAGTAATTTTTTATTGTTTTTTATTAAAAACTCTAATAAATACAACTATTCTTCATTCATACTTCTTCTTTAAACTTGACTCTGCGAAAAACTTTAATATAGATTTTTAAAGTATTTAATTGTAGTTTTTATCTCAATATGAAATATATGGTAAATTGAGCAAATAAGGAAAATCCATTTTACTTCTTATTATTCATCCCCTTTTCTATCTTTCCCTTGCATTCATCACATGTTGTACCTTTTATAACTGGCTTGCCGCACAAACTACATTTGAATTCTTTAAGTGGACCTCGCAATTTTAAATTTCCATCTCTTACAAATCTTAAAATCTGCGCCTGTGAAACACCAGTTTTCTCACAAACTTCCATCACACTTGCAAGTGGATTTTTATTTAAATAATCCTTAACTTTTTTCAATTCCTTTTTATCTTCAAGATAACACTCAGGACAGAGTTCTTCGCTACCTTCACTGTCAAAAACTCTACCACATCTTTCACAATTTTTTAACATTTATTTACCTTTTTGAATTTATTTATATAATTGAATAGGCTAATCAGGAATTATTTTATTTGTTTATCTCGTTATTTTTTGCTTCTTCTAATTTGGCTAACTGATTATAAAGAATTGCGGCAAGACCGATACCACCTGCTTTTGAAAATTCTCTTGATATTGCATTATCATAAAAATCATAAAAAATATCTTTAGCTATTGAATTGCCAAATAATGGATCCTCAGGAATGGTCTTTCTCATCTGTTTTAACAAATAAGATAAAAATATTGATTCAAATTCTTTTGTCACACTTTCTAATTGTTTTAAATATTCTGTTTTATTTTTATTCTCAACTTTCTTTGCCTGAATCTCTGCTTGCTGCACAGTATTGGCAAGATTTAGCATCTCTTTTCTTGCTATTATTTCAGAGTTAAATAAAAAATCCATATATTAATCTCCTTTTTATCACATTATTTCAATATCTGCATGCAATGCATTGGCTGCACGTAATGCCTGTAAAATTGCTATTATATCCTTGGTAGAAGCACCCAAAACATTTAAAGCGTTTACTAAATCTTGTACATTTACTCCTTGCGGTAAAACCACCAGTTGATCTCCACCACCTTCTACTTTTATATTTGAATCTTCATAAACCATTGCAGAAGCACCAGGTAAAAATGGGCTTGGTTGAGATATTTGTTTTCTTACATTTATATTCACATTAAAATTACCATGTGAGACAGCACAGGAATCTATTGAAACATCCATTCCCATTACAACTGTTCCTGTCCTTTCATTTATTACAACTTTTTCAGAACGTTCCTCTGTTTCAACATATAATCCCTCTATGGCTGCCGCAAATTCAACATAATTATTTTGAAAATCAAATGGCACGCTAATTTTTATTGTGCTTGCATCAACAGCACTTGCAATTTCACCCCAGAATTGTGAATTAATCACATCCGTGATTCTATATGCAGATGTGAAATCAGGAATAAATAAAATAAGATACATATTATTTTTATCATCAACAAATGTTACAGGAACTTCCCTTTCAACTAACCCGCCACCAGGAACCCTACCAACAGTTGCCCTATTTTTAAGAGAAACAATTGATGAAATTGTAGAATCACCAGGTCCAGTTGATATAGGTCCCTGTGCAACAACATAAATATTATCATCTATACCTTTCAAATTTGTTTGTAATAAAACTCCACCTTCTAAACTTCTTGCGTCTCCCATAGATGATACAACAACATCAACTTTATCTCCCTTTTTTGCAAAAGGAGGTAAATTTGCAGTCACCATCACAGCAGCCACATTTCTCACTTTTATCTGATTTGCAGCATCAGAAAGTCCATAATTCTTGAGCATATTTGTAATGGCCTGATTTGTAAAAATTGTTGTTTTTGTATCACCGGTTCCTTTCAAACCAACAACCAACCCAAAACCGTTCAGTTGATTATCTCTTACGCCTTTAAAACGCGCTATGTTTCTCACCCTTAGTTCCACTCCAAAAATTTCTGATATGACAAAAATAAAAAGTATAAATAACAAAACTATTTTAAATTTACCTTTTATCATATCATCACCTCAATAATAATATATATTATTACAAATTAAAATATCCCAAGCCAATCTAATATTCTTGTCAAAATTCCAGGAGATGTTTTTTCACCAATTGGACCATAACCTTCAAATTCTATTTGTGCATCTGCAACATAGGTGGAAAGCACTGTATTATCTGCATTTATATCTTGTTGTCTTACTGTACCACTCAAAACTAAATTCTGTTTTTCATCATTAACTTTTATAACTTTTGAACCGCGAATCTGCAGCAATCCATTTGCTAAAACTTTTTCCACTCGCACAGAAATTTTTCCCATAATTGAGCCTTTTCTTTTTGATTTACCACCGCCGTCTTGATATTCAGCACCACCGATACCCCACGAATTAGGAAAAGCAAGAATTCTTCCACCACTCCATACAGACATCCCCATACCTCCACCCATACTTTGATTTTTATTTGTCTGTAATGTCGCTTCCTGTGAACCGGATACCGACTCTATTATTATCACAGTGAGTATATCACCGACTTTAAATGCTTTATGGTCTGCATATAATGATTTTACATCATTGGGATCATTCACTAGTTCATCTGCCATTGTAAAACCACTAGATAAAAATATCAATCCGATAGAAAAAATTATAAAAAATATTTTCTTTTTCATAATACTTACTCCTTACTTATTTTGTTATATTATGGTATTATTACTTTACCGTCATAATTCACTTTACCTTCTATAATCTTACCTGTTACAAGTTTTACTTTTACAAAACCACCTTCTTTGCCATCTTCCATTGAAATTCCAGTTGTTTCAACAGTAACACCACCTCTTTTAACCATGACTGTAACAGTATCACCTCTTTTAAAAGCAGGAAGAGTATCAAGCATCTTTTTTAAAATTATACTGCCATTTGCTATTGCCTGTTTAGCAACTTTATTTTTAACCATCTCTATATCAGTGACAACATCATCCGGTAAATAAGTTATATCCCTTCTTTGTGATAGAACTTTATCATAGATTGTTTCATTAATCTTTATATTTTGTCGTGCTACAAGACAATTAGTTGTAACTTTAATCAATGCAGAGACAGGAATAACACGATAAAATTTCCCATCAACAGTTATTTCAACCGGAATTATTTCATTACCTTTAAATCCTTTTATTTTTTCTCCTCTCACTTTTAAAAGAACATTTCCTTCAATGGTATTTATATTTTCATTAATATCTTTTATTATTATTTCCACATCTTCTCTTTTCCAAGGCATATTTTCAAGAATATAATTTTCAACTGTTTTTTTTATATCATTTATTTCTACAGAAACTTTTTCTGTTACAACTTTAACTGAAGAAGGACCCAATACTTCTATATTTTTATATTTCTTATTTAGCTGATTTTTCACATTCTCCTTTGTTACAACAACGCTATAACCAGGTAAAGCAGCACGTTTTATATAAACAGTTGAAAGTTCTGTAAATAAATCGTCATTTACATTATAAAAATCAGCAATATCACCAAGATATATTTTATCCTTTGAAATATAAACTGTTTCTTTCTTTAAAATAACTTTTGCATTGTCTGCAAAAACAACAATTGTTAAAAAGATAAAAAAAAACAAAGAAAACTTAAATTTCATATCAACGCTTTAAATCATTTGCAATACCGAGCATGTCATCAGATGTCTGAATCGCACGAGCATTTATTTCATATGCTCTCTGTGAAGTTATTAAATTTATCATCTCTTCAATTACTTTTACATTAGATGCTTCTAGATAGCCCTGCAATATTGTTCCCATTCCTTCATATCCTGGTATACCTTCTATTGGCTGACCCGATGATTCTGTTTCAACATATAAATTATTTCCAATTGATTCAAGCCCAGCAGGATTTGCAAATTTAACAATATGCAACTGTCCTACTAGTTGTGCCTCTGTTTCATTTACAAGCGAAACTAAAACATCTCCATTTTCTCTTATTGAAACTCTCTGTGCTTCTGGTGGAATAACAATATCTGGTTGTACCAAATAACCATTAGAAGTAACTAGATTACCCTGAGCATCAATCTTAAACGAACCATCTCTTGTATATGCAATCTGCCCATTGGGTAATTGAACCATAAAAAAACCATCACCCTGTATAGCAAGATCAAATGGATTATTGGTTTCAACAGGACTACCCTGTAAAAATGACTTTGTAGTGGCTGCAAGACGCACACCATGTCCGACTTCAATAGGTGTTGGATATTGAGTTCCAAAATTATTTGTAATACCAGCAGGTCTTATAACCTGATATAAAAGATCCTGAAATTCAGCTCTAGATTTCTTGAATGCCGTGGTATTTACATTAGATAAATTGTTGGAAATAATATCAATATTATGTTGCTGAGCTATCATTCCAGATGCTGCTGTCCATAATGCTCTTAACATATTTCATTACCTCCTTTATTTGATTTTATATTTGTATATTTCCTACATCATTTACAGCTTTATTTAACGTCTGATCATGAGATTGTATTGCTTTTTGAGCTGCTTCATATGCTCTGTAAGCAGTTATCATGTCAACCATTTCTCTTATAACATTTACATTTGATGTTTCAAGATATCCCTGCTTTATCTTGACATAATCAACGTAACTGTCTTCAGGTAACAGTTTACCATCAAGCGTATAAAAAAGATTATTACCCTGTTTACGTAAAACATCATCTTTTTTAAATATTGCTATGCGTAACGTATCTATTTCATTATTATCAACAAAAACTCTACCAGCTTCATCAACACGTATATCTTTTCCATCTATTGTGATTATACCACGCTGCCCAAGAACAGGAAAACCATCCTGTGTTACTAATGTACCTTCTGAATCAAGAGAAAAACTTCCATCCCTAGTATAACGTATACCCTGGGGTGTCATGACCACAAACATACCATTTCCCTTTATTGCAAAATTCAATGTATTTCCTGTTTCTATGTAAGAACCTTCTGTAATTATATCTGGTCTTACTCCATCAACCCTTAATTGTACTCCTCTTCCAACCATGCCTATAGGTATGTATGCATCTGCAACTCCACCAGGAATTGGAATTTTTGCATCATTGATTCTGTATAAAAACATCTCAGGAAAAGGAACATATAAAGCTGTATCTTTTTTATATCCTGTTGTATTCACATTTGCGAGATTGTTTGCTATGACATCCTGTTGCTGCAGTTGAGCTATAAGGCCTGATGCCGCTGTATATAAACCACTTATCATAAAAACCTCCTTTTATTTTATTGTTTAGTCTGCTCTGTTGGCTTCTCTTCAAGAGTTGATTCTGGTTTTGCAATAAATGATAATTCTCTTGAGAATTTACTTTCAATTGGCGGTATATCCTTAGTAACAGATGTCAATACAACATAATATTTTTTTCCAACTTCAAGTCCACGTATAATATATTTTACATCATTAACAGGTGACGGATTCACTTTTGTATAACCTTTACCAGATGTTTCTGTTATATAAATATTATACCCAGCCATATTAGCTGGTGGCATTTTACCCCAATTAACCTCTATCACACCATTTTGTTCAACTGTTGATTTTTTTGCTATAGGAAATATCTCAGGAGTCCCAGGAATAACAGGTGCTGGTACTGCATTTACCTCATTGGAATATGGACTCTCAACAGGTGGATAAGTATTATTGATAGCTGTCACAACAAAATAATATCTAGTTCCATTATTCAAGCCATCAATCGTGACATAATTTTCTTTTATTCTTTTCACAACAGGTATATAACGTGTCCCAGGTGATTTTGACATATAAACTGCATAACCAATCACATTTGGTTCTTCATTTGGTTCCCATGTTAAATTCACAGCATTATTTCCTGGATAGGCCTGCAGATTTTTAGGTGGCCTTACAACACTTATTGCCTTTATCTTACTCTTCTCTTGACCAAATCTAAAAATCAAAGAAAATCTATGAGAATCACCAAGATGTTCTGCATGTCCTACATAAGCATAATCAACCTGCCAAGTATCCTCTCTATATGTAACACCGCCAGTAAATCTACCTGGCATTGTTACAAAAGCAGTATATCCTCCACGCAAGCCTAAATGTCTTTTAAAAAACCAACCCTCAACTCCAACATGAGTACGTAATTCCTCTGGAGGCAAAGATGAAATTGTATTGCCCTGGGCATCATACAAAACCTCTGCTATCGGTTTGCCTGCAATATTTAAATCTGCAAAGAATTCAAAATCAGCTGTAACTAGCAAGTTTTCTTCTATATAATATGCAGCACCTAGCCTAAATGATGTTGGTATTTTTTCATCAGAAAGACCACCATCCCAATCAAGATTTGTATCGACATCTTGAATGAAAAAACCTAAGTTTACTTTTTTACCCCATTCTGGAAGTGGTATCTGATATAACATCCCCAAATCAAGTCCAAGTCCATTAGCTATACCATGCAAAGTTGTTGTCCCCAACTGATAAGTTGCTGTTGAATTATAATTAAGATATTTTAGATTAACACCAATTGAAAACGTTCTTTCTAAATTTAGTGAAGCAGCAAAACTACCTAAAACAGTAAACTCTTTAGTTGTGTTTGCATCATTATGAATAAGAGAAATAACTGATAACTGCCATGCTGTATCTTGAAAAAATGGAGAACCAAAAGAAATATAAGTATAATATTCCTTACCATTGAGAAGCGGTCCTACAAAAAGATTTAATTCTGACCGTTCTAATTGAACAAGTCCTGCTGTATTCCAATAAATACAACTGCCATCATCTGCAATTGCAGTAAAAGCATGACCCATACCAAGTGCTCTACCACCTATACCAAGTACACCACCTTTATCAAAAGCACCTGCAAATAAAGAAATTTTTATAATTATTATCAAAAATAAAATAAAATATAATTTTTTCATTTTTATTCCCCCTAAAAATTAGGATAAATTATTTCGCCGTTCAAGCGTATGCTTGAACCCCTCAACAATTGTTCATCTGTTATTAAACCACGAGAATAATTCTGTGCCTGTGCTGCAGGGACCATCAAAGACATTGTCCCACCACCAGCCATGAGTGCATTTATTCCTATCTGATTTATTGTATATGCAGAGCTTTCTGCTAAACTCTCTGCAATGGATCGCACCATCAAAGCCATTTCTTTTAAAACATATTTTGGAATGGTATTTTCTGTTACATAATCTACATTGAAAAGTTTTGTTCCATCCTGCCTAGTTTCAAGATAGGCAGATCTTATAGCTCCTGATTCAACATTTGGAAAACCAACTATGGAAATAGGACCTGTAGCAGCAGTTGCTGTTACCTGTTGTGGTAATATACCAGGCACTACAGCTGTTGTTCCATATCCAGGCAATGTCTCCGGACCAGGTGGCGGAACCGGAGTTGGTTTTGTCTTTTCTTTTTTCAATTTTTCTAAATTAGCTCTTGCGAGTGCTGCCTCTGCATCGTCTTCTCTTACATCTCTTTCCTTTATTTGATTTAAAAGTGCTTTTAATTGATTTAATGCTTCTTTATTAACAGCTGGTAAAACAGGTGTATAAATTTTTATTGTCTGAACAGGTGTAGAAGAAGTAGAGCCAAGTTTATCGGTTGCTTCAAAAACAAAAATGTATTCACCATCAGGCAATAGCTGATATTTATTATCAGTCCCATTCCATATAATCTGTGAAGGTGGCATACCAATGTCTATATATGATTTTACAAGATTATTATTTTTATCAAGAATATTTAAAACCCACCTATCTATACCTGCTTCAGAAGAGGCACTTAGTTTAAATGTTGCAAGTTCTCCATTCTTTGGTGCAAAAGAAATCGGCTCAACAGCTGCCGAAACTTCAGGTGTGGGTAGTTTTCTTTTTACCTTACCCCACATCCAGTAAATAGATACCCAGTGAGAATCAGTTTCTTCTTCTGCTTTATCTCCAAATTTTAGACCCGTACAATATGCATAGTCAATCCCAAGCCAATATCTGGCTGAAGCACCAAGACTAAGTCTCCATGGCCCTGGATACATAAAATAAACAAGACCGCCACGCAGTCCAAAATGTCCATCAAGCAACCACTGCTCAACACCAAAACGCATTCTATTTTTTTCTGCCTGAAATACTTTGGGATCATTTACAGCATTCCAGTCAATTGAAAAACTGGTTATTTCATTTTGGATAAGTTCTGTTGTCCTCATGGAAAGACCAAGAGCTGATGTAAAAT
>JAOAAI010000231.1 GCA_026418955.1 Candidatus Goldiibacteriota bacterium
TTTTCCTGACTTTGCTTATTATATCTCAGGAAAACTTGGTATGGGAAAAAATTTAAATACTTTGATTTTTTTTGGTTTTGTTGTTGTCTTTATGCTTATTTTTAAAATTCTTTCATTGATTGAAAAATTAGAAAAAGAAATCACAAAGATTATAAAAGAAATAGCGATAAAAAAATGAAAATTATATTTGTTCTTGATCATTTTTATCCTCATATTGGAGGAGCAGAAACTTTATTTTTTAATCTTATTAAAAAACTTTCAAAAAATAAAAATTATAAAATAAAAATACTAACTTCTAATTCTGGGGGTATAACAGGAATAAAAAGAATAAATAATATAGAAATTAATTATTGTAAATGGATTAATTTGTTTGGTCATCCTTTGCCTAATATTTTTGATTTATATAGAAATATTAAAAAATCAGATTTAGTTCACACAGCTACATATACAAGTGCTTTTTTTAGTTTTTTTGTTAGTAAAATATTAAGAAAAAAAATAATCGTTACTGTTTATGAAGTTTTGTCTTTTGATTGGTTTAAAATTGATAATTTTTTTAGAGCATTGATTTATTTTTTATTTGAAAGATTTACCATAAAACTTCCATTTGATTTTTATATAGCTATATCAGGTTATACAAGAAAAAAACTTATAAATAATAATATTGATAATAAAAAAATAAAAATTATTTATCCTTTTCTTTTTAAAGAAGACTTAAAAATAAAAGAAAATAATTTTTTATCAAAATTAGAAAGTAAAAAAATTTTTTTATTTTTTGGAAGAGCTGGTAAAACAAAAGGTGTGTTTGTTCTGCTTAATGCTATAAAATATTTAAAATCAAAATTAATTTTTTTTAAAGATTTTATTTTTATTTTTGTTCTTTCAAAAGATCCAATAGGAGAAAAATTGAAGATTAGAAAATTTATAAATAAAAATAAATTAAATAAAGATATTATTTTAATTAATTCTTTTGAAAATAAAGAAGAATTAAATTTTATAATAAAAAAATCTTATACAGTGATTATACCATCAATTACTGAAGGATTTGGCTTCAGCGCTTATGAAAGTTGTTTATTAAATGTGCCTGTTATTGTTTCTGATGCTGGTTCTCTTCCTGAAATAGTATCTGGAAGATTTTTAATTTTTAAAAATCTTGATTATGTTGATTTAGCTAATAAAATAATAATGGCTTTAAATTATAAATTTAAAAAAAAGAAAAAATTTTTTATAGATTCAAGAAAAGAAGCTAAGAAACTTATTAATTTATATAAAAAGATAATTTAACATTTTGTACATTTGACTTTAAATCACCGGGTTTTACTAATTGTTTTCTTTTGATTTGATTATGAGCTAGGGTGGGTTTGATGTTGTTTATTTTTATAATTTTCATTTCTATATATTTTAACTAATTTTTGTATAATTTTATAAAATAAAAAAATGAAAAAAATTTTATTATTACATCCTCATTTTAGATTTTGGATGGGTGGTACAAGATTTGTTTTTGAAATTGCAAAAGAAATTAATAATGACAAAAAATTTTCTTCAAATTATTATTCGTTAATAGCTGTAAATCAA
>JAOAAI010000238.1 GCA_026418955.1 Candidatus Goldiibacteriota bacterium
CTTTGTGACAATGATGACATCAGAAGAGGCAGAAAAGGCTAAAACAGAGATGAATGGTAAGGAAATAAATGGCAGAATAATAAAGGTAGATGAGGCCAGACCACCACGTGAAAAAGGAAACAAAAGAGGTGGATTCGGTAATAGAAGGAGTGGTTTTGATGGTAACAAGTTTGGTGGCAAAGTCAGGTTTTAAAAAAATTTAAAAAGATAATAATATATTAAGGGGCGACTACATAATTAGGTCGCCCCTTAATATTAAAGGAAAAAAAATAATGCAACATAATATTTAAATATTCGTTATAATAATAAAAAAATATTATAAGGATTCAACAATGCAATTAAAAGTAAAAGAAAATAAGACAGATTTGCGCACTTTTCTTTCACAAAATCTTGGCATTTCCCGTTCTAAAGCTAAGAATTTAATAGATTCACGTCAGATATTTGTCAATGATCAACGCGTATGGATTGCAACATATAAACTCAAAGCAGGTGATATTGTTGATGTTCCTGATATTATAGAAATGGATAAAACATATAATGTTGATATAATTTATGAAGACAAATATATCATAGCTATAAATAAACCATCAGGCCTTGTTATAGATGAAAAAAATAGAGATTTTGAAAATGTTTTAAAAAATGCAGTGAATTGTCCTGATTTAAGAGTTATTCATCGTCTTGACAAAGAAACAACAGGGGTTTTACTCTTTGCAAAGAATAAAGAAATTTTTGAAAAATTTAAAAATTTGTGGCAGGATAAAAAGGTAACCAAAGTATATTGTGCAATATGTTTAAATGAAGCTAATTTTGATAAAAAAGAAATCAAAAGGAAAATTGATGGTAAAGAAGCAGAATCTTTTGTTGAAACTGTAGCTATTTCCGATGGTTTATCCTGTTTCAAAATAACTACGAAAACAGGTAGAAAGCATCAGATAAGAAAACATTTAGCAGATATCGGCTATCCAATACTCGGTGATAAATTGTATGGCCCTAAAATAATAAGACAAAATAAATTTAAAAAAGTGACGGGTCAACTTCTACACTCTTACCAGATTTCTTATACCTGTCCATGGACAGGTATGGAAATAACAATCAAAGCACCATTACCAGATGAGTTTTTTTATTTCAGAGATATATCAAATGTTCTAAGGTATAAATTTAAATGACACTGAAAATCGTAATTTAAAAATTGAAATTGGATCAAAACATGTTTTTATAAAATTGGATTAATAATTGAGTGAGTTGATGGTTAAAATAGTAGTAACAACTATATTAAGAACAGTTAATATTATATACTCCTTCCTCGCGAAAGGCGGTAATTCATAATTAAAAAAATACTTATATAGACAACACTAAACAACACGCTGATATTTGGAAGGAAAAAACTATGAAAAAAATACTGTTTATAATTTTTGTTATTTTGCCATTTTATATTTATCCGGCACTTATTGTTGATGATTGTGAGACAGGGAATATGTCAAATTCTATTGGTAGCTACTGGATTACATATACTGATGGTGTTTCTTCTATTACTTTAACTGCAAATTCCACACCAGGATATAATTCAACATATTTTAAAAGTATATCAATCACTATTTTGAAACCAACAGATAGTTATGCAGGAGCACTTGCTTTTTTAAAGTCAGATACATCATCTATTGATTTAAGTGCATATCATGGTGTACGTTTTTATGCAAAAGGTTCTGGAAGTTTTGAAATAATGCTTCCAATTGATGCTACTAGGAATGAATACAACCATTTTTTTTGTTCAATTAATTTGACAAATGAGTGGCAATTATATGAACTTCCATTTTCCCAGTTTACACAGACATGGGGCACACCACAAACATGGAATCCCGCCACCATTTATGGTTTTCAGATAAATACTTCATGGAATTATAATCAG
>JAOAAI010000055.1 GCA_026418955.1 Candidatus Goldiibacteriota bacterium
CAAAGTTTATTATTCTCATATCATATCTGCACTTTCTCATAAACCAACACTTACAATGGATGACGGTGCTGATACTGTTTCAGTGATTCATAAAACACATAGGCATCTGATTCCAAATATTATAGGTGGCACAGAAGAGACAACAACCGGTGTAATCAGATTGAAAGCCATGGAAAAAGAAGGTGTGCTTGCCTATCCCATAATAGCAGTAAACGATGCTATGACAAAACATTTTTTTGATAATCGTTATGGTACAGGGCAGTCAACAATAGATGGTATTATTAGGGCAACTAACCTTTTAATTGCAGGATTAAATGTGGTGATTGCTGGATATGGGTGGTGTGGCAAAGGTACTGCAATGAGAGCAAAGGGTATGGGAGCAAATGTGATAATCACAGAGGTTGATCCAGTAAAAGCATTAGAAGCAAGAATGGATGGATTTTCTGTAATGCCTATGGCAGATGCTGCTGCAATAGGAGATATTTTTATAACAGTTACAGGAAACATAAATGTGATAAGAGTAGAACATTTTAAAAAGATGAAAGATGGAGCAGTGATATGTAATTCAGGACACCTCAATGTTGAAATTGATTTACCAACACTTGCAAAAATATCCATTTCAAGAAGGATGATACGTGAATTTGTAGAAGAGTTCACATTAAAAAATGGTAAAAAGATAAATGTAATTGCAGATGGTCGTTTAGTAAATCTGGCTGCAGCAGAAGGACACCCAGCATCAGTTATGGATATGAGTTTTGCAAATCAGGCATTGAGTGCTGAATATATTGTTAAAATGGGTAAAAAACTTGAAAGAAAAGTCTATGTGATTCCAGAAGGAATAGATAGAAATATAGCAGAAATGAAGTTAAAGACACTTGGTGTAAGCATTGATAAATTAACACCAGAGCAAGTTAAATATCTTAATTCCTGGAAAGAAGGAACATAAGTATTAATTAAAAGGGGGTTTGAGATTAGAAAATCATATATCAATGTATGCTTTTAATAAAAACTGGAGGCGGCGAGCGGACTCGAACCGCTGAATAAAGGTTTTGCAGACCTCTGCCTTACCACTTGGCTACGCCGCCAGGTGAATTTTATTATATTAAGAACTTAAACATTTTGCAAGAAAATTTATTTAATAAATAAAATTTTTATAGAATACTCCTAAGTCAAACAAAAACTACTAAATAAAAAAATATGAAAACAATTATAGATTTTAAATGTAAAAAATGTGGTAATTGTTGCAGGCGTGGATTTGTGTATTTAAAAGAAGAAGAAATAAAAAATATCTCATCGTTTTTAAAAATAAATACAAAACAATTTATAAAAGAATATACTGAAAATATTTTATGGCTTGGTAAAGTTTTAAAGTTTAAAAATAATAAATGTATTTTTTTAACAGATAACAATTTATGTTTAATATATGAAATAAGACCTTACCAATGCAGAACATTTCCTAATTGGGGTTGGATAGTAAAAAAAGAAAATTGGCAGGAAGAGATAAGGGAGTTTTGTAATGGGGTTTAGAAAATATATTCCAATTGAATTAATTTATAATAGATAAATTAGAAATTATTCTTTACAAAAAATTTTTTTTGTGTTAGTTTATTAATACGCTGGGATTATTGACTGGCCAACGTAATTCTGGCAAAGAAGTTTTATAATTTAAATGGGCTCTTAATAAATCTTATTTTGCCTGAAAATAATCCCGATAAATCAAAAAGGAAGGAGATTTTTATGGCTTTATTAAAAGAGAGAAAAAAAGAACTTATAGAGACATTCAAAATACATGAAAAGGATACTGGTTCTCCTGAGGTACAGGTTGCGCTTTTAACAGAGAGGATTAACTATCTTACTGAGCATCTTAAAAAACATAAAAAAGATTTTCATTCAAGGCGCGGTTTATTACAGATGGTAAACAAGCGTAGGCGCCTTCTTGATTATTTAAAAAGAGAAAATATTGATAGATATAAAAGTTTAGTAGATAGATTAAAGTTGAGGAAATAAATTTAAATGGCAGGTTATTTCAGAGAAGAGATAGAAATACAGGGTAAGAAAATAATTTTAGAGACAGGCAAACTTGCAAAACAAGCAGATGGAGCTGTTTTAGCACAGTGTGGTGAGACACTTGTCTTAGCAACTGTTGTTGCAGCAAAAGAAGCAAAAGAAGGCGCTGATTTTTTCCCTTTAACTGTTGAATACCGCGAAAAGTATTATGCAGCAGGAAAAATTCCAGGGGGATTTTTTAAAAGAGAGGGCAAACCCAGAGAATCAGAAATTTTAACAGCAAGATTGATAGATAGATCATTACGTCCCCTATTTCCAGAAGGTTATTATAACGAAGTCCAGATAATTGTGACATTAATATCTGCAGATAAAATAAATGACCCCGATTTTTTATCAATAATTGCTTCATCAGCTGCACTTGCTATTTCTGATATACCTTTTATTTTTCCTGTTGGTGCAGTAAAGGTGGGTAGAATAAATAATCAATTTATAATAAACCCAGATGCCAATTTGGAAGATAGTAGTGATTTAAACATAGTTGTTGCAGGAACAGAGCAGGCAATAACAATGATAGAAGGTGAGGCAAAGGAAATATCAGAAGATGACATGATAAAAGCAATTGATCTTGCACATATTGAGATTAAAAAAATAGCTCGATTCATAGATGATATGAAAAATAAATGTGGCAAACCAAAGAAACAGGTAGAATTAAGACAAGTTGATCCAGAGCTTCGTGTCAAAATAGAGAGTATGGCAAAGGATAAAATAAATGAGGCATTAAAGATAAGTGAAAAAATCAAAAGACAGGAAGAAGTGGATTTGATAAAGCAATCTGTTCATGATGCAATGCTTGCAGAGATGGGAAAAGAATTATATGAAGAGAAAGCAATTGATATCTCAAGGGTGTTAAGTGACATAGAAGAATCAATCATCCGAAGGATGATAGTGGATGAGGGTAAAAGACCCGATGGCAGAGGGTTTGATGAGATAAGACCGATAGAATGTGAAATAGGAATTTTACCCAGGGCACATGGTTCTGCCCTTTTCACACGCGGTCAGACGCAAGCACTCGTTGCAACCACTCTTGGTTCAGAAGAAGATGCACAACTACTTGATGAAATAGAAGGAGAGATGCATAAACATTATATGCTTCAGTATAATTCTCCGCCTTTTTCGGTTGGAGAAGTTAAGTCTCTTCGTGGTGTTGGACGTCGTGAAATAGGTCATGGTAATTTAGCAGAGCGTGCTTTAAAAGCAGTAATTCCACCAAAGGAAGAATTTCCATATACTATACAAGTGGTATCAGATATACTTGAGTCAAATGGGTCTTCATCAATGGCAACTGTATGTGGGGCTACACTCTCACTTATGGATGCAGGAGTTCCTATTAAAAAGCCAGTTGCAGGTATTGCTATGGGATTAATAAAAAAAGATGACAAGATGGTAATTTTGACAGACATCCAAGGTGCAGAGGACCATTTTGGTGATATGGATTTCAAAGTAGCAGGCACAAAAGATGGTATTACAGCTATTCAGATGGATATAAAAATCACAGGTGTTACATCCGAACTTATGAGACAAGCGCTTGAAAAAGCAAAAAAGGCAAGATTATTCATACTGGAAGAAAAAATTTTAAAAACAATTCAAGCACCTAAAAAAGAGCTTTCAAAATATGCTCCAAAAATGAGAGTGATAAATATAAATAAAGAAAGAATAAAAGACGTAATAGGTCCAAATGGTAAGACCATTAAAAAGATAGTAGAAGAAACAGGAGCCAAAATAGACATAGAACAAAATGGAGAGATTAGAATATTTGCATCAAACGAAGAAATATTGGATAAAACAATAAAAATGATTAAATCGTATGCCGCAGAACCAGAGGTAGGCGGTATTTATGAGGGAGAGGTTGTAAGAATTATGCCATTTGGTGCCTTTGTAAATATATTACCAGGTGTAGATGGACTTGTTCATATATCTGCTATAACTAACAGACGGTTAAAAGCTGTAGAAGAAGTGTTAAAACAAGGACAGAAAGTAAGAGTTGTTGTAAAAGAAATTGATACAAAAACAGGCAGGATTTCTCTATCAATGAAGGAAGTAGACCAATCAGGTCTTTGATGAGACAACAACATATAACTGCAATAAAAAATTTTTTTCATTCAAATTGTAAATTTTCATTTCCAGGAAAAATCATAAGAATAAATGAAAATCTTAAAGAAAATATAATTAAAAATTTAAAAAAGGGAAAGACCGCTTTATTTTTTGATAGATACGTTCGTTCTATTTTTATTAAAAAAGCAGACACTAATTTTGCTGATGAACAAATAATCTTTGGAGGCGAGTGTTGTCCCGAAGAATTCAGAAGAGTTT
>JAOAAI010000075.1 GCA_026418955.1 Candidatus Goldiibacteriota bacterium
CTCTAATAATGTTAATATGGGGTATATATTATCCTGTAAATATGTTACCAAATTTTATACAAATTATAGCAAGTTTTATACCTGTTACCTATTTTCTTGAGTATTTCAGAACTGGTTATGGATTTAAGCCGGTATTTGATGATATACTTTTAAAAGGATTTGGACTTTGTATTATTTATATAATAATTTTATTTTACTTACTTGATTTTGCTTTACAGAGAGCAAAGAAAACAGGAATGATTATAAAGTTATCAGAATAACGATTGTGAAATATATTTTTTCCCCTGTCATTGACACCTTTATGATAATATGTTAAATTAATAAAAAATAATTAGAATAAATTATTTTTATTTAATCAAACATTTAAAATATTTATAAAGTAAAAAGTGATGATAGGAAATTATTAAATATTAATAAAATATAATCTAATTTTAAAAAGGGTGATTAGAGAAAAAATCATGACAGAAGAAAATAAATTAACAGAGGAAGAAGAACAGCTGTTGAAAGAATTTGAAGAAGAACGTAGAAGGCGGAAAAAACAACTGGAAGATGAAGTACATCAGGAATTAAAAGATGTTTTAGCAGAACAAGTAAAAGATGTAATGGAGAAAGAGATTACCGGTGGAATAGAAGTACAGGTGCAAAAAGAAGTTGAAATGGCAATGAATATTGAGATAGAAAAGGCTATAAGCATTGAAGAGATGAAGAAAAAAATAGAGGATGAGATAAGGAGAAAAATAGAACAAGAAACTAGAGAGAGATTACAAAAGGAAATAGAAGAGAAAATAAGAAAAGAAGTTGAGGAAAGGGAAAAACAAAGGAAAGTAGAAGTTATAAAAAAGATTCAAGCCTTAAGTCTATATGAAGAAGAGTTAAGAAAGCAGAGAGAAAATGAAGAAAAAGAAAAAGAGCAACTCATAAAAAAAATAAAAGAAATTGAAAAAAACTTACAGGAATCATTGGAACAGAAAGAAAAAGAATTAAGAGATAGATTAAAAGAAGAATTAAGAAAAGAACTAGAAGAAGAACGACAGAAAAAAAAAGAAGCGTTATTACAAAAATTGAGTGCTTCAATACATTCAAACGTCTCAAATACAGAAAAAATTTTAAACCATAATGAAAAGATTATAATATTGCAACTTTTTGAAGAGTCACAACATGTTCTTGCAAATCTTTTATCAACTAGATTAAATAAGAAAGATGTAGAATCAATATTTTCAAAAACTCTTAATGTTGTAGCCGATAATTATCCTGAAATTTTAAGACGTTCCATGTATGATAAAAATGGTAAGCCATTACCTATAGGTTTACTAAATATATCAAGAATAATTGCCAATGTTGAACTCATCAATATAGGAGAAAATAAATCTTTAGAAGAAAGTAAAATTGCAGAAGAAAAAATTACATTAAGATTTTTGGAGGCGTTAAAAACACTTTTTTCCGAGAGGTTAAGTTCAATAGAAAAAATAACAAATTTTGAAATTAAAAATAAATTATTTTTTGATGTAATGAATCAGATGAAAAAGTCAATTATGAAAAAGGGATACAGCGCAAAAATAACCGAAATGTTTTTTAACCAAGTTTTTCCCGATAATAAAACATAGCATAGGATTCTTGCTTATGGATGACTATAAATTAACCAGAAAAATGTTAGAAGAGATGGAAGAAAAAAATCTTGCACCGTATGCTATGAAAAGTAAATACTCAAGGGGAAGAAAGTATAAGGAAGAAGAACATGAGTTCAGGACTTGCTATCAACGTGATAGAGATAGAATAATTCATTCAACTGCATACAGACGGCTTGAATACAAAACCCAGGTATTTGTAAATCTTGAGGGAGATTATTATAGAACGCGTCTTACTCATACTTCTGAAGTTGTTCAGATATCTAGAACTCTTGCAAAAACATTAAAATTGAATGAAGAATTGACAGAAGCAATAGCGTTAGCCCATGATATTGGACATACACCTTTTGGACATTCAGGAGAGGATACTTTAAATAGATTAATGAAGGATGAAGGAGGGTTTGAACATAATGTTCAGAGCTTACGAGTACTTGAAGAACTGGAAGAGAAATATCCTGATTTTCCAGGCTTAAATCTTTCGTGGGAAACCAGAGAAGGTATTATTAAACATAAAACAGATTATGATAATCCATATATAAAAGAGTATGAACCTAAAAAATCACCAACACTTGAAGCGCAGATAGTAAATGTTGCAGATGAAATAGCGTATAATTCGCATGATATAGATGATGGAATAACATCTGATATTCTTTCAATAGAATCTTTAAAAAAGACAAAAATATGGAATGAAATAGCAAAATACATTGATACTAATAAATTTAATAGTTTGAGCAAAGATATGCAAAAATATAATATAACAAGAACCCTTATCAATATTCAGATATCTGATCTTATTCGGGGAACCACTGAAAATTTAAAAAAATATTCAATAAAAACAATAGAAGATGTAAGAAATTTTAAACATCCCATTGTTGAATTCACTCCAGCAATGAAAGAGATGCATAAAGATTTGAAAGATTTTTTATATAAGAATTTTTATAAGCATTATAAAATAATAAGAATGGAACATAAAGCGGAAAAAATTATCCAGGATTTGTTTGAAATTTATCTTAAGAGAGGAATTCAGCAGGATAACAGAAAAAAATATTTAAAAGTTTCAATTCTTCCACCAGAGGTTACTAAAAGAATAGGTAAAGATTCCTTAAAAAGGGTTATCTGTGATTATATTGCATCTATGACAGATAGATTCATAATTGATGAATACAAAAAACTTTTTGATCCTTATGAAAAAGTATAAATTTTAAAATGGAAACAAAATTAAAATCATATATAAGCTTAACAAATTCCTACACTCCACGAGGTATTGTTTTTGTCCCTACTTTTAATTGCACATGTTTATGCAGGCATTGCAACAATGATTTTATGAATAGGGATTTATCTATTTATATGGATTATAAAAAGGCAATATCCATTTTATATGAAGCTAAAAAAATAGGTCTTAATTCTATTCAGATAACTGGTGGAGAAATAACAATGTATCCTGAATTTATGATAAATATAATTCCGCATGCAAGAAAACTTGCAATGCGTATAAACAAACCACCCACCAATTGTTATATTGCGATTGATATGGTAAAGACTGAAAATTTTTTCAAAGAATTAAAAAATGTGGATTACAGATCTGGATTTAGAATTTCAATAGATCCATACCATAATAGTGTAATACCGATTTCTCAGGTTGCTGATTTTATTATTATTTACAAAAAATTTTTTAAATTATCCACACTCACAATAGGGTCATGTTATTATGATAGAGAAGAGATATTTAAACTATATGATAAACTTATTAATCATCTTAAGCAAAGTGGAATAAAAGATATTTATATTAATAAAGAAAAAAAATCTATTTTCATAGAAGGGTATAAAATTAAATATGGTATTTGGAAACCTACGCGGCCTTCTTGGCAAGAGCTTAAAGATTTTGAAGTAGAGGTTAAAATAATTGAAAAAACGCCTGCCTGCCTTGGCCCCCATGGTGTGGGTTATTTATGGATAGAGCCAGATTTTAAAGTTCGTATCTGCTCATGTAATGGGAATTGTTTTCCTGATTATCTGATAATAGGCGATTTAAATAAAGAATCTCTTATTAAAATAATAGAAAAAGCACGCAATAATAAAATATTCAAAGTCTTGGCTAATGAAGGAGCTGCTGGTTTAAGAAAAATTCTTAATATGAAAACCAGAATACTTAATGAAGAGAAAAAGTATACATTTATGTGTGAATTATGTAATGAAATTCTCACAAATAATGAGTATATAAAAATAATTGAAACAAATTTAAACAATATTATGATGTAAGATGTAAAATTTAAATAACAAAATCAGGACTCATATTTAGATTTAATTGACTTATAATAAAAAGTATTTAATAATTATTTTTATAATATATTTTTGAGGAGGATTATATGAATCTTATAGAGGTTATGATAAGGTCAAAAGAACAAAATCCCAATAAAATTTATATGAAAATGGACAAAAAAAAGATTACTTTTAAAAAATTTTATGATGAGGTTGCTAGTCTTTCATATGGGCTTAAAGAACTTGGAGTAAAAAAAGGTGATAAGATCGCAATTTTATTGAATAACAGTATAGAATTTGTTGTTTCATATTTTGCTATTTTGTGTCTTGGTGCAATAGTTGTTCCAATAAATACTTTTTTGCGTCAGGATGAAATAATTTATATATTGAATGACTGTTCTGCTAAAATATTAATTACTTCAACAGATTTTAATAACACATTAAAAGATTTTAATTTTAATAAGGTTCAGTCGCTAGAAAATATTATAAGTTTAGGCAATTTAGTTAATATTAAAAATATTGATTATGAAACTGTTAAAAATAAAGGGAAATTAAATATACCATTTGTTGATGTTGATGAAGAAGAAGTTGCGGTTTTAATATATACTTCTGGAACAACCGGCTTTCCCAAAGGTGCAATGCTAACTCATAAAAATTTAATATCAAATGTAAAATCAAGTATTAAAGCAATACATATTAATGATAATGATAAATTTATTATTTTTCTTCCAATGTTTCATGCTTTTAGTTTTACGGTGTGTGTTTTGATACCCCTTTATTGCCAATGCAATCTAACAGTTATAAAATCCATCCAACCCTTTTCAAAAATATTAAAAGCGATATTATTTGATAGAATAACTTTATTTGTTGCAATTCCTCAAGTTTACAATGTATTGTCTAATAAAAAAATTCCAAAATGGTTATTGTGGTTGAATCCGGTAAGAGTATGCATATCAGGAGCAGCTCCACTTGCAGGAGAGGTTTTAAGACGTTTTGAGGAAAAGTTTAAAATTCCACTGTGTGAAGGATATGGTTTGTCTGAAGCATCACCTGTTGTTTCTGTTAATCCGCTTGATGGGGTTAGAAAACCAGGATCTGTTGGTCCACCAATTCCAGGTGTGGAAGTTAAAATAGTAGATGAAGAAGGAAATTTTTTAAAACCTGGAGAAATAGGTGAAATAGTTGTAAAAGGCCCAAACGTTATGAAAGGCTATTATAATAGAGAAGTAGAAACTAGTATGACTATAAGAAATGGATGGTTATATACTGGAGATCTAGGTAAAATTGATGAAGATGGTTATATATATATAGTTGACAGAAAAAAAGATTTAATAATAGTTAATGGTATGAATTTATATCCCAGAGAAGTAGAAGAAGTATTATACAGACACCCAGCTGTCCAGGGTGCAGTAGTTGTTGGAAAAAAAGATGAAGCACATGGAGAGATACCAATAGGTGTTATTTTATTAAAAGAAGGTATGTCTGTAACGGATCAAGAATTAAAAAAATTTTGCAAAGAACACCTAGCAAATTATAAAATTCCACACAGGTTTGAATTTTGGAAAGAACTTCCACTTACAGGAACAGGTAAAATATTAAAACGAGAGGTTAAAAGAATAATAAATGAAAGATAAAATCAAATGTTTTTTAGCCCAGATAAATACAACCGTAGGTGACATAGAGGGTAATACAAAAAAAATAATCAATTTGATTAAAGAAGCTAGAAATAATGATTGCGATTTGATAATTTTCCCTGAACTTACAATAACAGGTTATCCACCGGAAGATCTGTTACTAAAAGATAATTTTATTAAAAATAATATTAGTGCTTTAAAAAAAATAACTAGTTACACAGAAAATATTTCTGCTGTTGTTGGCTTTGTATATAAAAAAGATAAAAAGAGATACAATTCTGCTGCTTTTTTGCAGGATGGAAAAATAAAAAATATTTATCATAAAATTTATCTTCCCAATTACAGTGTTTTTGATGAAAAAAGATATTTTGAGTCTGGTGATAGAAATGTAATTGTTGATATAGGCAATAAAAAATTTGCCTTAACAGTTTGTGAAGACTTATGGGTAGAAAATTTATATCTTCAAAAAATAAAAAAAAGAATAAATTACATTATAAATATAAGTGCATCTCCTTATTATATGCAAAAATGGAAAGAACGTTTTAAAATTTTTAGAAAAAAAGCAATTAATTATAAAACAGGTATTTTATTTTGCAATTTAATAGGTGGTCAGGATGAACTTGTTTTTGATGGTCATTCTTTTGTTATGAACAAAAAAGGCAATGTTATATTGCAGGGTGCTCAATTCAAAGAAGATAATATAATTTTTGAACTTGATGGAGAAAATAAAAATATTATTATGGAATATAATCCATTATCAAAGGTTGAAGAAGTTTATGAAGCGTTGAAGCTTGGGACTCTTGATTATATCAGAAAAAATGGATTTAAAAAAGTTGTTATTGGTTTAAGTGGTGGTATTGATTCTGCGCTGGTTGCCACCATTGCGGTTGATATATTAGGCAAAGAAAATGTCAAACTCATTTTTATGCCAACAAAGTATACTTCAAAGATGTCATTTGGTGATGTAAAGAAACTTAGCGAAAATTTAGGTGTTGATTTAACAGTTATATCAATTCAGAATATATTTGATTTATATTTAAATGAGCTTAAAGAATTTTTTAAAGAAACAAAACCCGATATTACAGAAGAAAATTTACAAGCAAGGATAAGAGGTAATATACTGATGGCTTTTTCAAATAAATTTAATTATCTTGTTTTGACCACTGGAAATAAAAGTGAAATGTCAACAGGTTATGCAACTTTGTATGGGGATATGGCTGGTGGTTTTGCTGTGTTAAAAGATGTTCCAAAGACACTTGTATATGAAATAGCGCGGTTGATAAATAAAAAAGCTGGTTATGATAGAATACCAGAGAATATTTTGAAAAAAGCACCGACAGCTGAATTGAAATACAATCAAAAAGATCAGGATACATTACCACCTTATGAATTACTTGATAGAATAATTGAAGATTACATAGAAAAAGATAAAACATATACTGATTTGAAAAATAAATATGACAGGGAAATTTTAAAAAAAGTAATAAGAATGATAGATTTGAGTGAATATAAGAGGAGACAATCGCCACCAGGAGTAAAAATTACCCCAAAAGCATTTGGGAAAGACAGGAGAATGCCAATAACGAATAAATATATTCAATGAATTTAAAAAAATGAATTGAGGTAAATATGATTTTAATAAGTGCATGTTTATGTGGAGTAAATTGCAGACATGATGGTTGTATTATAGAAAATGAAAAATTACAGAAATTGGTAAGTCAAAGAAAGGCACTACCTCTTTGTCCAGAAGTTTTAGGTGGCAGAAGTGTTCCAAGAGAGCCAGCAGAGATAGTTGGTGGTAG
>JAOAAI010000082.1 GCA_026418955.1 Candidatus Goldiibacteriota bacterium
ATATCATACATATCCATGTGATGGAAACGCACTATGTTAAAACCATATTTTGCAAGCCTTGCTGCAACATAAGGTGCATTTGACTTTGATGGAAAATTAGCACCAAATGTTGTATTTGTTCCCCAAAATTTTATCCTGCCTGAATTAACTGCAAAATGGCCATCAGGAGTTACCCTTACAAAGCCTTCTGCATTGATATCCCTGTAAACAATATTACTTAAATCTATCACTGTGTTAGATGAATCATTCCATGGTAAAACAAAAGGGAATGTAACACTAGAAAAAACATTATTAAAAAAAAGAAAAATATTTAATAAAAATATAAAACTTTTTCTCATCTATGCTATCCCTGCTTTGATTGAAAATTAAAAAAATTTCTGTTAAATTTAAATTTATAATGATTTAATAAAAAATTGGTTGCAACATTTTATTATAAATTAGGTGGATAACTTCCTTTTTCGAAAGTCCTTTCTGATATTACTTTCCCCTTTTTATCATATTTTTTTATTGATACAAGATAACCATCATCATAAGTGTGTTCTTCTTTTAATATTTTGCCTACATAATACTTTACAACACCATCTATTGTTTCACCATATTTTTTAATTGTGCCATCTTTTTCATAGGTCCAGCGCGCAATTTCACGTCCATTTTTATAAAAAACTTCTGTATTTCCTGTTCTCACAGAAACAATTTCTACAAATATTTTATCAGATAACAATTTTCCTGATTCAGAATATGTTTTAAGTCGCACGATCTGATCTGAAGCAAATTTTCCTTCCTTCCAAAGTGCCCCTGATGGATAATAAACTTTATACGGCCCATTTTTCTGTCCATTGAAATAATTTTTTTCAACCATAATCTGACCATTTTCATAATATTCAACAACCTTTCCATCAGGGATCTCACCATACATTTCATATCTAACAAGAACGCCGTCCTTATTTATAACCTCTATTGCATAAACCTCCATACCTGTTTTTGATTTTATTTGCTGATCTCCTAGAAAAAAACTTATCTTATATGTTGTATTTCCATCCTTGTCTGTGCCAAGAATTGATGTCTTTTGTATCATTTGAAGTTTTATGGGTTGCTCTTTTTTTTCTTCAGGCATATATAAACCTCCTAATTGTTTTTTATAACACTTTAATTATACATCATTCAAAAAAACAATGCAAACTTTTTGATAGATAGTAAAAAAGAGTAGTAAAATAGATGAAATTTACATTTTTGTTATAAATCTCAAATTTTAAAAATTTATAAATAATTATCTTACAATTGCAATTTTGCCTGTTTTTTTATTTTTTCCAACCAGTAAAACATATATATAAATACCAGAACTAACCTTTTCACTACTTCTTTTGCCTTCTACATTCCAGAAAATCTTACCACCTGTTTCTGCCCCTACTTTTTGAAAAATAAGCTCACCAGCCATGTTAAAAATCTGTAATTTTACATCATTAGGAAGATTATAAAAATAAATACCACTATATCCTTCTTTACCTGTATAAAGTGATGGATATGCATATGCGTTTTCAAGATTATCT
>JAOAAI010000232.1 GCA_026418955.1 Candidatus Goldiibacteriota bacterium
AATTTTCTTAAACCTCCCAGCAAATAATACTCAAATAAATAATATACAAAACATTAATTTTAATTTTACAGTTATTGATGATTATTCTTCAACATTAAATTGTTCAATCTATTTAGACGGAATTCTTAATCAAACAAATAATTCTGTAATAAATAATACACTAACAAACTTTTATATTAATGGAATTCAGTATGGACCTCATTATTGGTATATTAATTGTACTGATGGAATTTTATATAACACTAGTGAAATAAGATATTTTACAATTAATGATACAAAAGCACCAGAAATTTATTTTGTTTCACCATCCACTTTATCAGGAACTTATGCACAAAATTTTATTGAGGCAAATATAACAGCATATGATGAAAATTTAGATAAAATAGTAATTTATCTTTTTAATACTTCACAGCTAATTGAAACTAAAACCTCCTCATCACATAATTATTTTTATAATTTTACAAATCTTAAACCAGGTACTTATTATCTAAATGCAAGTGCAAATGATACATATGGAAATAAAAATAATACAGAAACTAGAACAATTATTTTAAATTATTATATTAATTGGAGTAATCCTCAAATAAATACAACAAATATATATTATAATTCCTATATTAAATTTAATGCTTCATGGTTTTCTCAGCCAAGTCTAGCTGGGTATATATTTTCACATAATCAATCTGGTGTGTGGGTAAACTCTTCATACATACCTTTTTCAGGAAATTCAAACATATCTGAATATATACTACATATAACAGCAAATTCTGGAACTATTATAGGTTGGTATTTTTGGGCTAATAATACTTTAGGAATAAAAAATTCTACACAAATTCAAACAATTGAAGTAAAAAATCAAACAACTTCACTTTTTGTATCTGTTGATAAAGATGTTTATCCACAGGGATTTGAGCCAGGTTTTGGATATGATGTATACATTCCTGTGCAAGCAAGATATTTAGATTCATCTTTAAATCCAATTTCTGGAGCAGAATGTTACCTTAAAAATAATATAACCTCTAACCATCAAATATTAATGATATATAATTCATCTACAGGAAATTATACAGCAAATTTAGATACATCGTGGTTATATGGAGATGTTCTTTTAACTGTTATGTGTTCAAAACCAAATTTTGATTTTGCAACTAATAACACAACAACAAAGGTATGGTTATATCTATATTTATGGGAAACAGAATTGCGTCCATATAGTACAAATCTTTATAATTCAACATGGCTTTCAAAAAAACCAACAGAAGGTTCTATTGCTAATCTAACATTTGAATTTCTTGCAAGTCAAGGAGAAAACAGAGTAAGAAGCTTTTATTTATATACCCCAGGAATAAATGGTTCTATGTATAGAAATTTTATCATTTATGATAATCATACTTTAAGACTTAATGTTTCTGTTAATGATACTACATGTAAACCATTTTTATGTTCAAAAATAACTGATTTTTATTTAAATACATTAATTGAAAGTTGTGCAAACGAAGTAACCATTCCGGCAAACACACCATCATTAATAGAATCATATTTAACAGGAAATTATACGATATCTCAAAATACTTACTATGGAATTGAACTCCGTTTAAATTGTACTTCTCAAACTAATATTAAAACACAAGTTTTTTATAACTATTCTGGAATGAATGCAAATGTATTTACAGAAAAAGCAGTTCCAAGAAGAATAACAACAAAAACTGTTCATAGAATACAACTTGAACCAAATTATACAATAGGACCAAATCAGGCAATAAATATAACTCGAAAATCTTGGATAACATTTAACAATACAGATAGCGAATCAACCTATGAATTTTATTATCATTTATCTAATTATAAAAGAATAGATAACATAGTTATTCCAAATACAACATATATTTATAATTCTACTGGACATCTTTGGGCTTCAGATAATACTAGTGCAGGAGCACCTAAAAAAGCAATAGTTTATCCAGATAATAGAATATTTTGGGTGACAGAGATTATTCCAGGAAATACAGCAATAAATGAAACTCTTATTAGAGGAGAAAAAAACGCTATAAATAATACTGAATATCTAATTAATAATATTCAAGATTTTAAAAAATGGAACATAACTTTAAAAACAATATATAATGAAATTATTACAATTGAAAATTTAACTGTATGGACAAACTACAGTTATTATAATGTAAATTCTTCATGGATATTTAATATTTTAAAAGTGAAAAATGAAATAATTGAAAATATAACAAATTATGTAGAATTTAATCATAGTAGTGGAATAATAATATTTCCAAAAACTAATATATCAACAGAACCAATAACATATATTGTTACAGCACAATATGATACAAAAGCACCAGAAATTAATTTTATATATCCAACAGAAGAGTCAGATACAATAATTAATAGAAATTATATACAAATAAATATAAGTGCATATGATTTATTTTCTGGTTTGAAAAATATAAGTATTTATCTTTATAATTCAAGTAAAGATTTAATAAACTATACAAACTCAACAAACTCTCCATTGTTTATAAATTTCACTAATTTATCTGAAGGAATTTATTATTTCAATGCAACTGCATATGATAATTATGAAAATATGAATTCTACAGAAACAAGAAATGTAACAGTTTATATTAAAAAATTAAGAATTTTCTTAAACCTCCCAGCAAATAATACTCAAATAAATAATATACAAAACATTAATTTTAATTTTACAGTTATTGATGATTATTCTTCAACATTAAATTGTTCAATCTATTTAGACGGAATTCTTAATCAAACAAATAA
>JAOAAI010000263.1 GCA_026418955.1 Candidatus Goldiibacteriota bacterium
AGATGTGTATAAGAGACAGAATATATACAGGCAAATATTGGTTTGCTGTTTTCTTAGGAGTCAGAACCTATGGTTATGATGATACACATAACATAGGCCGTGAGACATTCTTATGTCCTGTTACCTGGGCAGATGATGGTTTTCCTATATTTGGTGATAATGGCAAAGTTCATCTGGAAATGGAATCGCCTTTAAAACCATACCCTGTACCAAAAATTCCACCAAAAGATGATTTTAACAGTGAAAAACTTGCATTTTACTGGAATTATTTGCGTAACCCAGATGAGAAACTATATTCATTAAAAGAACGGCCAGGGTTTTTACGCCTTAAAGGCTCTAAATACAATCTTTTTGATATTGCATCTCCTACATGGCTTGGCAGACGTCAATGCCATCATAATGTGAAAGTAACAGTATCAATTGAATTTAAACCAGAAAAAGAAAACGAAGAAGCAGGTTTATGCGTTAGGAAAAACGAAAAGCATCATTATGAAATTTTTTTAACAAAAAGAAAGAAAAAACTGTGTGTTGTATTACGAAAGACAATAGCAGATCTCACAGTTGAATCTGCCTTTAAACCGTTACCAAATGATTTTAAAAAACAATGTATACTTGCAATTCATGCAGATTTAAATAATTATACCTTTTTATTTGGAAAATCTAAAAATAATTTAAAAATACTTGGAAAAGGAATTACACGATATCTTTCATCAGAAATTGCAGGGGGATTCACAGGTGTGTATTTTGCAATGTATGCAACAGGTAATGGCAAACCATGTAAAAATCCTGCTGATTTTGATTGGTTTGAATATTTAATATAAATATTGTTTTGTTTATTTCTTGCAAATAAAAAATAAAAGAGTATAATATTTTTGTATATTATGTAATTTTTCTCTTTATAAAAAAATTGAAAAGGAGTATTCATGACTCAGTTAGAAGCAGCGAAAAAAGGAATTATAACAGAAGAGATGAAAAAAGTGGCTCAAGATGAAAATATAAACATAAAAGAACTCTGTGAATTAGTTGCAAAAGGAGAAGTGGTAATAACAAAAAATAAAAATAGGACATTTTCTAAAATAATAGGTATAGGTAGTAAAACTCGTGTAAAAGTAAATGCAAATATAGGCAGTTCCCAGGATGTTTCTAGTATTGAAAACGAACTTAATAAACTAAAAGCATCCATAGATGCAGGCACTGATACAGTAATGGACTTATCTACTGGCGGGGATATAAAAGAAATAAGAAAGGCAATTTTACAAAATTCATCTGTTCCAGTTGGAACTGTTCCAATTTATGAGACAGCCGTCAATGCTTTAAATAATAAAAAAACAATAGATAAAATCACTGCTGATGAAATTTTCACAACAATAGAAGAACATGCCAAACAAGGTGTTGATTTTATAACTGTTCATTGTGGTATAAATCAAAAATCCTTGTCTACTTTAATTTCTCAAGGTCGTTTACTTGACATAGTAAGCCGCGGCGGGTCTATGCTTGCTGTATGGATGATTAAAAATAACAAAGAAAATCCTTTATATTCTGATTTTGACCGACTCCTGCAAATAGCATATGAATATGATTTAACTTTATCTTTAGGAGATGGGATGCGACCTGGTTGCCTTGCAGATGCAACAGACAGGGCTCAGATTCAGGAATTAATAACACTTGGAGAACTTGCAAAAAGGGCTTATGAAAAAAATGTCCAAGTAATAATAGAAGGACCAGGTCATATACCTTTAAATGAAATAGAAACAAATATAAAACTACAAAAATCCATCTGCAATAATGCTCCATTTTATGTTTTAGGTCCAATAGTTACAGACATTGCGCCAGGTTATGATCATATAACATCTGCAATAGGTGGTGCTTTGGCCGGATATTTTGGTGCTGACTTTTTATGTTATGTTACATCTGCCGAACATCTTAAATTACCTGATATAGAAGAAGTAAAAGAAGGAGTAATAGTAAGTAGAATTGCGGCACATGCCGCAGATATTGCACGTGGGTATCCAGGTGCTAAAAACTGGGATAACCAAATGGCTCTTGCAAGAAAAAATCTTGACTGGGAAAAACAGATAACACTTGCAATTGATCCAGAAAAAGCTAGAAAACTAAGGGAAGCATGCCCACCTAAAAACAAAGATGTTTGTTCTATGTGTGGAGAATTGTGTGCAATAAAAGAGTTAAAAGATGCAATAAATAAAATTTAATCTTTATAAATTAAAGATATAGAAATTCCTGCAGCAACATAACTTACAAGTCCTTGCAAAATCCAAGAAACAAGCAAATCCATTGTAAATTTTCCAACTACCAGAAGTGTTATGAGTGGTTGATGTACAATTATGAGCCATACAATAAATCCCCAGAAAATGCCTTTAAAAATATTTCCACCTGGCAGTCCTGAATAAATAAGTGAATAAAAAAGTGCCATTATAATTCCTGTTCCAGCAGTAATTATTAAAAGTTTATAAAACCATTTCATAGAAATTTTTTCTCTAAATATATGGCTTAAAGATGGATCAGAAATATGACCAATATAATTATAAACAATACTTGCAGTAACAAATAAGATTACTCCAGCAACAACACCTGACAATAATATTTTTAGTAATCTATCCATATAATTCCTCCTTTTATTTTTTTATATATTAGCAATAAAATATTTTTATGTAAATAAAAAAAGAGACAGGGCTTACCTGTCTCTTTAGCCAAGATGGGCTACTTATTTAACTTTTATTTCTTTTGGCTTTTTGCTTTCAGTTTTAGGAATCTGGATTTCCAGGACACCATTTTCATATTTAGCATCAATTTTATCCACATCACTATCAGAAGGAAGTACAAACCTGCGTTCAAAAGCGCCATAGCTCCTTTCGTAATAATGATATTTTTTATCTTTATCTTCTTCTTTCTTTTCATGTTTTCTTTCTCCATATATTTTTAATACGCCATCATCAACTTCAACTTTGATATCATCCTGTTTCAAACCTGGAATATCAGCTTTTAAAACATATTTATCCTTATCTTCTACAATATCTACGGCTGGATATAATCTTTCACTTGTTGGTAATAAATCAGTATTAAAGAAGGAATCAAAAAAGTCTGCAAAAATGTCTCTTTTTGATGGTGTCCCGCTTCTTTTGATCAATTTCATATTAATCACCTCCTTAATTAAGTTTTAATTTATTTTTGTTTAAATAATAGCATAATGCATGCCAAATAAATTTATTTAAAAAATAAAAAAATTATTTTAATCATTTAGTTTTTTGTTAAAATTTGAAACAAAAATTTGTAAAAAAATGAAACAAAAATTCATATTTTTTATATAAACTATATTTTTTTATTGCATTTTTAATATTTTGTGTTATAATTATACTTAATTTAATACGATTTACTAACATTTTTGTGAATAATATGTGAATAATTTTGTATATTAATTGTTAATAAATTTAAAAATACTTATATTTATTATACTTTTTAAATAAATAATTTTTTTTAATTATTTATTAAAAATGTGGATAATTATTAAAGTTTAAAATAAGGAGAATTTAAATTTTGAAAAATAATGAAATTTTATCAAATGAAATTTCTAATATTTTAAAAAATGAAAATGCAGGATTTTCTTTATGGTTAGAAAAATCAACTATCTTATTTGATGAAGATAAAAAGGTATTAACAATAAAAGTTCCAGATGCACTTCATAAAAAAACACTCATAAATAAATATAATAATGAAATTATAAAAATATTAAAAAAGCATCTCGGTTATTCTGTTTCTTTAAATATTGAAATAAAAAAAGAAGTTGAACAGATAAAAAACATTTCACCAAAAATTTCAATTAAAGAACATCAAATACAATTACCACTCGAACCAAAAATTGATTATATTCCATCTCTTAATTCACGATTCAGATTTGAAAATTTTATAGTTGGAGATTCAAATAAATTTGCCCACGCTGCCTGTAGATCTGTTGCTGAGGCTCCTGGTCAAACATACAATCCACTTTTTATTTATGGTGGTGTTGGTTTAGGTAAAACACATCTTTTACATGCTATTGGTAATTATGTATATGAGCATTATCCATCTTATAAAATAATTATAACAACTGCTGAAAAATTTCTTTATGAAGTTGTTCAAAAAATAAGAGAGAATAGAATGGATGAATTTAAAGAAAAATACAGAAGCGCTGATCTTCTTTTAGTTGACGATATTGAATTTTTGCAAAAAGGAGAAGCAGCTAAAGAAGAATTTTTTCATACATTCAATGAACTATATAATTTAAATAAACAAATAGTTGCAACATCTGATTCTCCACCCCAGGAATTAAAACTTGAAGAAAGATTAAAATCAAGATTTGGTGCAGGAATAATTGTTGATATATTACCTCCTAATTTTGAGATGCGTGTTGCAATACTTAAACAAAAAGCAAAAGAACTCAATAAATATGTTCCTGATAATGTAATAGGATATATTGCAGAACATGTTGAAAACAATATACGTTATTTAGGTTCTACTCTTTTAACAATGTTTGCAATTGCATCACAAAATAATGATGAAATCACAATAGATATAGCAAAACAAGCGATAAAAATAACCAATCCATCTTTTGACACAACAAAAAAGATAGGAATAGATATGATACAACAATGTGTTTCTGATTATTTTGGTATAAAAATACAAGATTTAACATCCAAAAAAAGACCTGATAATATTTCAAAAGCAAGACAGATTGCAATGTATATTGCCAGACAATTAACCGATTATTCACTTGTTCAAATAGGTCAATATTTTGGTGGTAAAGATCATACAACAGTAATGCATGCCATTAATAAAATCGAAAAAATCATGAATACAGATGAAAAATTTAAAAAAACAATTGAAGAATTAATTGCAAGAATAAAAAGATAAAAATTTATTTTAATTTTATGTTCTTTGAAAAATGTTAATAAAATATTTAAATATTGTTTTTTATATGTGTATAAATAATTTTTAATTTTCAAATGTTAATAATTATATAGTATTCCAGAAAATAATATATTATTTATTAACATTAATAAATTAAATTTTATTAATATTTTATTATAAATTTTTATTTTTTAACAAATTAACATTACAATAATAGCAGCAACAATATATATAAATTACTTTTATATTTTTGATATTTGTGAAAAACTTTAAAATTTTTAGGAGGTATTTTATGAAAATCAAAACGAATAAAAATGAAATTTTAAGTCCTTTTCTTATTGCTCAATATTTTATTTCACCTACTTCTACTTTACCTCTTCTTTCTAATATTTTATTTGAAGCAGAAGAAGATGGAATTTATATATCTGCAACAGATATGGATATGAGTGTAAGAATAAAATCAAAAGTTGATAAAATAGAAGAAATTGGTAAAACAACAATTCCAAAAAAAATAATATCAATTTTAAAAGAAGCTCCTGATTCAGAAATAAAAATTGATGTTGATAAAAATGATAATATAAAACTTCAATGGAAAGGTGGATATTGTAAAATCTTAGGATTACCTGCAGAAGATTTTCCTGTATTAAAAGCTGAAAATAATAAATTATCTAAAATAAAAATATCTCAGAAAACATTAAAAGAAATTATTAAATATACATCATTTGCTGCATTAAAAGACTCAACAAAAAGAAATTTAAATGGTGTATTTTTAAAATTTGAAAATAATACTATAGAAACAGTTGCAACTGATGCACATCGCCTTTCTTTTTATAAAATTGAAACAAAACTAGATATTAAATCAAAATTTGAATATATCATACCATTAAAAACAATAAATGAAATTTCAAAAATAATAGAAGAAAAAGAAGATAAAGAAATTGAATTAAACTTATATGAGAAACTAATAGAATTTAAAATTGATAATATTGATATATTAACAAGAATAATAGATGAAAAATATCCAAATTATAATCAAGTTATTCCAAAAGAATTCACTATCAATGCTATTGTGAAACGTATAGATTTTGAAAGTGCATTAAAAAGAGTATCTATGATCTCAAGTGACAAAACAAGAATTGTTACTTTAAAATTTGAGAAAAATAAAATGTTTGTATACGCTCAAGCCCAAGACGAAGGTGAAGCATACGAAGAAATTGATATAAAATATGATGGAACCCCAATAGATATTACTTTTAATTCTAACTATCTACTTGATGTTTTAAAAGTTCTTCCAGCAGAGGAAGTAGAAATAAAACTTAATAGTTCTACAGATCCTGGGGTAATAACATATCAAGATAGTAAAAATTTTGTTTATGTAATAATGCCTATAAGAAAATAAATTTCATAATAAGGAAAAAATTATGGAAGAAAAAAATAATAATGAAAAAGTAAAAACAGAAAAAATTATTCAGACACCGATTGAAGAAGAAATGAAAATATCTTATCTTGATTATTCTATGAGTGTTATTGTTGGAAGAGCTCTTCCTGATATACGGGATGGATTAAAACCTGTTCAAAGAAGAATAATTTATACTATGAATCTGATGGGGTTACATCATAACAAACCATACAGGAAATCTGCAAAAATAGTTGGAGAAGTAATGGGAAATTTCCATCCTCATGGTGATACTGCAATATATGAGACTATGGTTAGGATGGCTCAGGATTTTACTTTTAGAATGCCACTTATACAGGGACAGGGAAATTTTGGTTCAATTGATGGTGATCCACCTGCTGCAATGCGTTATACTGAAGCACGATTAAGCAAAATAGCAGAAGAATTAATATCTGATATTGATAAAGATACAGTTGATTTTGTTCCAAATTATGATGAAACCACAAAAGAACCTGTAGTATTTCCTGTTTCATTCCCACATTTACTTGTAAATGGTTCTTCTGGAATTGCTGTTGGTATGGCAACAAATATACCACCTCATAATTTTGGAGAAGTTATTGATGCAGTTATTTACAGAATTGATAATCTTGATGAAAAAGTTGAAATTGATGACATATTAAAAATTATAAAAGGACCTGATTTTCCAACAGGTGCATATATTATAGGTAAAACAGGTATAAAACAGGCATATTCAACTGGTAGAGGGACTATAACATTACAAGCAAAAGTAAAGATAGAAGAAACACAAAAAGGTAAACAGCAAATTGTAATTACTGAATTACCATATATGGTAAATAAAGCACAATTACTTGAAAACATAGCAGAACTTGTCAGAAATAAAAAAATTGAAGGTATTACAGATATAAGAGATGAATCGGATAAAGATGGTATAAGAGCAGTTATTGAAGTTGGTAGAAATGAAAATCCAGAAATAATTTTAAATCAACTTTATAAACACACATCTCTTCGTACAAGTTTTGGAATTATTTTTCTTGCATTAGTGGATGGAAAGCCAAAAGTTTTAAATATTCTTGAAATCATAGATAATTTTATAAATTACAGAAAAGAAGTGATAATAAGAAGAGCAAAATTTGATTTGGATAAAGCCGAAAAAAGAGCTCATATTTTAGAAGGTTTAAAGATTGCTTTGAAATATTTAGATCAAGTAATAAAACTTATAAGAAATTCAAAATCAGTGGAAGATGCAAAAGAAGGTTTAATGAAAAATTTCAAACTTACAGAAATTCAAGCACAAGCCATACTTGATATGAAATTACAACAATTAACAGCCCTTGAAATAGAAAAATTAAATAAAGAATATCAAGATTTAATAAAATTAATAGAAGAATTAAAATCATTACTTGCAAGTGAAAGAAAAATTTATAATCTGATGAAAGAAGAACTTTTAGAGATAAAAAATAAATATGCTGATGCAAGAAGGACTGAAATTTTAAGCAGGGAAAAAGAAATTTCAATTGAAGATCTTATAAAAGAAGAAGATATGGTTGTTACCATTACTCATTCGGGATATATTAAAAGAACTCCTGTATCGGTTTATAAAGCGCAGCGAAGGGGTGGTAGGGGTATTATCGCTGTTACAACAAAAGAAGAAGATTTTGTTGAAGATCTCTTTGTATCAAATACACATGATTATTTAATGTTTTTTACCAATAAAGGAAGATGTTACTGGCTTAAAGTTTATGAAATACCTGAAGCGGGTAGACAAAATAAAGGAAAAGCAATAGTTAATTTAATAAAATTTGAAGAAGGTGAACGTATTTCCTCATATGTTTCTGTTAAGGATTTTAGTGAAGATAAATATATAATCATGGTCACTGAGAATGGAACTGTGAAAAGAACCAATTTATCACTTTTTTCAAAACCAAGAGCGGGTGGTATAATTGCAATTAATCTTGCTCCAGGAGATAATCTTATTGAAACAAGAATTGCAGAAGAGAAAGATGAAATTTTTATTGCAACTTCAAATGGTATGGCAATACGTTCAAAGGTAAAAGAATTTAGAGAAATAGGAAGAACAGGAATGGGTGTACGTGGTATTAAATTAGGAAAAAATGATAGAGTTGTCAGTATGACAACTTTAAGTCCGGATGATAAAGATAAAACTTTACTTTCTGTTTCTGAAAATGGTTTTGGTAAAAGAACAAAAGTTTCAGAATACAGGTTGCAAGCAAGGGGTGGAAAGGGAATTATAAATCTTAAAGTAACAGAAAAAACAGGGTCTCTTATATCTATAAAACTTGTTTCTGATACAGATGAATTAATGATAATAACTACAAAAGGGACATTAATAAGAACAAGAATAAAAGATATAAAAACAATTGGTAGAAATACACAGGGGGTACGTTTAATAAAATTGAAAGAAGGCGAAAAAGTAAGTGCTGTTGCAAGGATTGCAGAAGATGATGAAAAAGATGAAAAGGAATAATTTAGGAGGAAACAATGAAAAAATCTGTTATACTATTTCAAATAATTTTGATATTGTTATTATCAATTGCTGTTCCAACCAGTTTATTTTATTATTATGATAATTTAAAAACAACACAGTTAAATAATATAAAATCAAAATTACTATGGGCAGAAAATCAAAAAGAAATGGAAATTATCAAAGCCCAAATATCAAAAAAGCTCGACGAAATCTATGCTCAGATAAATAATTTATCATTTTCAAATATTACAAAAAAATATTCTATTTTTTTAAATGATAGAATTATTAAAAATTATAGTTATTCAAAAAAAGAAGCGCTAGATGCTATAAAGACACAATTTTTAAAATTATGTTATGGCAAAAATGAAAGTATAGTCCTATTGTTTAAAAATGGAAATGTTTTGATATCAAATAATGCAGAATTATTAAAATTATCATTTAAAAGTAATACAAATTTTCTTCAAGTATTATCATCAGAAAAAATTTCTGGAAATATTAATTTTACAACTGGCGTTGCAGAATTTTTTTTACCAATTTTTGACATAAAAAATCGTCTTGTTTCTGTTCTTTATATTAGAGAAAATATAACAGAACTTGTTCAGAAAATAAGAAATGAAAAACAATCAACCCATGGTTATAATTTTATTATTAACTCTGCTGGAAAAATGCTTTTAAACACAGATATGGCAAAAGAGAATACAGAAAACATTCTTTCTTATCCAGATATTAAAGCAATTTTATATGATGACACAGATTCAGGTATTAAAGAAGCAGAGTATAATAATCTAAAGGGTTTATTAGGATATAAAAAAATAAATGAAATGGAAAATATTATATGCATTTTTACTCCTTACGCAGATTATTCTTTCATGAAAAAGAGGGTAGAAAAATATCAATTGAGTTTATTTGATACAACCTTTATATTACCAGCTTATGTTTTTATAATTATAGTTTTTATAATATCTATATTTTTTATTAATCTTATTATTGATCAGATTAACTCACCTTTAAAAAGAATTGTAAAAGCAATGACTAAAATAGATGATGAGAGTTTTCAGGAAATTCTGCCAAAAATAAGGGCTGGTGATTATAGAAAATTAATAGATTCTATTTTGATCTTAAAAGGAAGAATTTCAGCAGCAGAAGAAAAAGCAATGAAACTTTCTCAAATGTCAAAAGAATTAGAAGAAGAGTTATCAAAAGAAGCATCAAGATATGATGCCGAATTATCACAATTAAGAGATGCTATTAAAATAGCTGAAAATGAAAAACTAACATTTGAAGAGAAATTAATAAAACAGAAAGATGAATTTGAAAAAGAGAAAGCATTAATAAAGAAAAAACTGGAAGATGAAAAAAATGAAATTTTAAGAAAATATACAGATTTGCAGATAGAATTTGATAAATTGAAACAAGAAATTAAAAAAATTCAAACTTCAAAAATACCACAAGAAAAAGAAAATATGCGCATACAATCAATCCTTGCGATGAATAATGAGTTAAAAGGAGTACTCTCCGTTATTAAAACATATATATCAACAGTTTTAGGCGGAGAAGGAAAAATAACAGATACTCAACAACAATTTTTAGGTGTGGTTATTAATAAATCAGCAAGACTTGAACGTCTCATAAACGATTTAACTGAATTATCACTTCTTGAAAAGGGGGATATAAAGCCAGTAAATCAACCTGTTGATATAAACAATATCATTCAAGATATTTTATTTGCTATACAGCCCCAGGCTGATGTAAAAAAAATAGATATAAAAGTCAATTTTGCACCTACACTTCCTTCTGTAATGAGTGATAAAAATAGAATTTCAAATGTAATAAGTGCACTATTGAATCAAGCAATAAAAGTATCTCCAAGAGGTGCAAAAATTATAATAGAAACAAAAGATACTGAGAAAGATGTGATAATCAGAATAACTGATTTTGGTATGAGTATGCCTCAATCAAAAGCAAATTTATTATTTGTTAATTTTCATGGTAATGAATCAATAGCAGGTCCTGAATTTGTAAATACGGGGTTACGCTTTCCAATAATTAAAGCAACACTGAATAATTTAAATGGAGATATATGGGTTGAATCAGAAATTGGCAAAGGTAAAACTTTTGTTATTTCTCTTCCAAAACAATTAGAACCAGGTATAACTCAAGAAAAGCAAGAAACAAAACCTAAAATTTCATCCTTATCACCAGATTTTGCAACAAAACCAGTTGATGAAGTTAAACCTATTATTCAAAGGAATGTAACATCAATGCAGGATACAAGTTATAAAAAAGATACAAGTTCTGAAATTCCAACAGTGACAGAATTGTTATCATTGGATGTTCCTTTTATGGAGAAAAAGGCAGAAATTCCGGGTAAAGATATAGAAATTCCAAAAGATTTACTTGGAAAAAAAGAGATTAAAAACAAAGATAAAATCTCTCCTCAGCAATTACCTGAGGAGCTTCCTCCCTTACCAGAACTTGAAGATGACAAAGGTTCAATATAATAAGATAAAGTCAGGTGATTTTATTGAAAAAAATTGCAATTATTTTTTTATTAATTTTTATAAAAAATCAGATATTTTCTGAAACTTATGTATCAGGTTTGATTGATAAGGTAGAAAACTGGGATTTAAAGTTTTCGCCATATATTATAAATGAAACAGTTATTATAGGAAAAAAAGGTATTTTAACAATATATCCAGGAACTGAAATAAAGTTTAAAAAAGGAGCAAAATTATTAGTAAGTGGCATTCTTTATGCAAAAGGTAACAAAGATAATCCTGTAAGATTTTTGCCTTATGATTACGAAAGTTTTTATGAGGGTATATATTTTGATGGTGGAGGAAAATCAATTATAGAATATATTGTTATGATACGAGGAGCAATAACTGTAGAAGCTACAAGAGTAGAGATAAATAATAATTATATTTTAAATTCAACCGGTATTATTCTTAAAAATTTTGCTGATGTTATTTTGAAAAATAATTTATTTTTAAATAACACATATGGAGTTCATATGGAAGGAAGTAATATCAATCACAGCATATATGAAAATACATTTGCTGGCTGTAGATATGGTATTTATATTTTGAAATATATTGATGGAAATGGAACAATAAAAAGAAATAATTTTCTGGAGAATATAAATAACATTACCAATTATTCTATTATAAATATCAATTGCACTGATAATTACTGGGGGACCGACGAACAGCAAAAAATAGTAAAAACAATAGTTGATAAAAAAATAAATCCAAAAGTTGGTGAAATTATATACAAACCATATTTAAAAGAAAAATTAAAATTGCCTTTACCACCAGCGTCGTTTATCTCTCTTGTTAAAACATATTTGAATAAAAAGAAACCACGGGAAGATATATATAGATTTTCGTTAAGTGGTGGATTTTTTGGTTTCTTTCCAATTATTCCGGAGAGATTAAATAATGAAAACAATTTTGGACTTGGATATTCTTTAACATTTACTTTTAATCCTTTTGGTCCTATTATGCTTGGTGTTGAGACAAATTTTTTCAATATGGATAACATGGATAAATCTGTTTATAGTTATAATATGAATATATCTGAATTTTTATTAAATATTTATGGATATTTCGGATATGATAGAAATATATATTTAGTTCCATATGCCAAATTTGGAAATGGTATTTCTCTTGTAAATGAATCATATATTTCGAACAAAATAATTTTTAATGGTAAAAATACTTTAAAATATAATGAAATATGTTATTCAATATCAGGCGGATTAGGGCTGGAATGGTTTTTAATGAAATTTTTTTCTTTTAAATTAGAGGGTATTTATCATTACTTTTTTTATCCAAGAGGTAATATTTCATTGCCGGTTATTAATATTTCCGGTAATGTTTATTTTGATACTCCATTTTTCTTAAATAGGTAAAAAATGCAACATATAAAAGATATAATTGAAAAGCTGATTAAAAAAACTAAATTTAAAGAATTAAGTGAGGCAAATTTTATTTTGGAAAATTGGGAAAAAATTGTAGGAAAGGATATTGCTGATAATACTTTTCCTATAAAATTATATAAACATACACTATTTGTAAATGTTAAAAATAGTGTTATAATGGAAGAAATGATATATAAAAAAAATGAATTGATTGAAAAAATTAATTCTGTATTTAAAGAAAAAAAGATAAAAAATATTATATTTAAAATATGAAATGGAGGAATAAATGTCCAAAAAAAAGACTGAAAAAAATTTTAAAAAAGATAAAAAGAAAAAAATAGAATCGAAGGAAACAATGGATCTGTTTGAAGAAAATTCTCAAATTAAGGAAAAAGAAACAGCAACAGAGAAAGCAGCAGAAGATTACACCGCTGATAAAATAACAGTTCTTGAAGGTCTAGAAGCCGTAAGAAAAAGGCCAGCTATGTATATTGGTAGTACATCTTCTGCAGGTCTGCATCATCTGGTTTATGAAGTTGTGGATAATTCAATTGATGAAGCCATGGCAGGATATTGCGATGAAATTTCTGTTGTTATTCACACGGACAATAGTATAACAGTAATTGATAATGGTAGAGGAATACCAACAGAAATACATAAACAAAAGAAAAAGTCAGCTTTAGAAGTTGTTATGACTGTGCTTCATGCTGGTGGTAAGTTTGATCATAAAGCATATAAAGTATCTGGTGGTCTACATGGTGTGGGGGTTTCTGTTGTCAATGCATTATCTGAATGGCTTGAAGTAGAAGTCAGAAGAAATGGAAAAATTTATTTTCAGAAATATATACGCGGGGTTCCACAAAAAGATGTCCAAATAATAGGAGAAGCAAAAAAAACAGGAACAAAAGTTGTATTTAAACCTGATCCAAAAATATTTGATACAATAGAGTTCAAATATGAAATACTTGCAAATAGAATGAAAGAGCTAGCTTATCTTAATAAAGGGTTGAAAATAAAAATTAGGGATGAGCGTGGCAAAGAACCTAAAGAAGAGATATTTCAATACGATGGTGGAATTGTAGAATTTGTAAAAAACATGAATGAAAATAAAGAGACATTGAATAAAAAACCGATTTATATTTTCGGTGAAAAAGACAATGTTATGGTAGAAGTTGCAATACAGTATAATACAAGTTATTCAGATAATATATTAAGTTTTGTAAATAATATCAAAACAATAGAGGGTGGAACTCATTTATCAGGTTTTAAAACAGCTTTAACAAAAGCTTGTAATTTTTTTGCTAAAAAAAATAATTTAATAAAAAATGAAAATATAATTTTGCAAGGGGATGATGTCAGAGAAGGTTTATGTGCTGTAATAAGTGTTAGAATACCTGATCCACAATTTGAAGGTCAGACTAAAGCAAAACTTGGTAACTCTGAGGTAGAAGGCATTGTTAATTCTCTTGTTTATGAGAATCTTGTAAATTATTTTGAAGAAAATCCAACAGAAGCAAGAAGAATAATTTCAAAATCAATTGGTGCAGCAGAAGCAAGAGAAGCGGCAAGAAAAGCAAGAGATCTTGCCCGCAGAAAAAACGCTCTCGATTCAGGTGGGTTGCCAGGCAAACTTGCAGATTGTTCTGAAAAAGATCCTGCACTATGTGAGTTATTTCTTGTTGAAGGTGATTCAGCAGGTGGCTCAGCAAAACAAGCAAGGGATAGAAGATATCAGGCAATATTACCTTTGAAAGGAAAAATTTTAAATGTTGAAAAAGCACGCATTGACAAAGTTTTGTCAAATGATGAGATAAAAACAATAATTACTGCAATTGGAGCAGGAATAGGTAAGGATAATTTTGATATTTCAAAAGCAAGATATCATAAAATAATTTTAATGACAGATGCAGATGTTGATGGTGCACATATAAGAACCCTTTTACTTACTTTTCTTTTTAGGCAAGCTAGAGAATTAATAGAGGCCGGATATGTTTATATTGCTCAACCACCTTTATTTAAAATAAAAAAAGGTAAAATAGAGAAATATATTAAAGATGAAAGAGAATTAGATCTGTTTTTAAATGAAGAAGGAACAAAATCATTAAAACTCTATCAATTAAGTAAACGATCAGTAAAAGGAAAAGAAGTTAAAGAAGAATACATAAGAGAAATTTTAAATGATATAATAGAACTTGAAAATTTAATAGCAAAAATCAAGAAAGCAGAAATAGATATTAATTCCTATCTTGAAGTTAGGCAGAAATGGGATAAAATCCCAATGTATCAAATAACAATAAAGGGAAAAACAACTTATGCTGAAAATGAAAAAGAACTTTATAAATTGGTTTCAAAAGTTTTGTCGAAAATAACAAAAAAATCAACCATTGATGATATAAGAAAGGAAATAGAAAGACAGAAAAAGGATATAAAAATTGTTGATATGAGTGATTTAACAGAACTGCGCACAATAGAATATATATTAAAAGGTCTTGAAGCAAAAGGTCTTGAAGCGGATGAGATTTTTAAGGAAGAAGCAGAAATTATTGATATGCAGGAAAAAAATGATAAAAAGAAATTACAACCTATGTTTAAAGTTATTGAAGAAGATAATAAAGAATTTTTGATTTTTTCAATTAGAGAATTACTTGAATATATAAAGAAAAGAGGAAAAGAAGGTTTAACCATACAGCGTTATAAAGGTCTTGGTGAAATGAACCCAGAACAACTATGGGAAACAACAATGAATCCAGAAGCAAGGACCCTGCTCCAGGTAACCATAGAAGATGCTGTGAAGGCAGATAATATTTTTACAATTCTAATGGGCGATGAAGTTGCACCTAGAAAGGAATTTATAGAAACGCATGCTCTTGAGGTTAAAAATCTTGATATATAATAATGGTAAATTTTATGACAAAAAATGAAATAATATCATTTTTAAAACAAACACATCTTTTTGCAGAAGTTTCAGATAATGGATTAAGAAGAATTTCAGATTTTGTTAAAGAAAATTACTACGAAAAAGGACAAATTGTTTTTAATGAAGGGGAAAAAGGAGATACACTTCATATCATAGTAAAAGGCCGTGTGAAAATCACAAAGTATACACAGCAAGGTAAGATAAAAATACTTGCTATTTTAAATGAAAAAGATAATTTTGGTGAAATGGCACTTTTAACTGATGAAGCAAGAACTGCAACTGTAGAAGCAATAGATGATGTTATAACACTTTCTATTGCAAGACAGGAATTCATGGATATTTTAAAGACCGAATCTTCAATTTCTTTACAGATAATTAAAACATTATGCCATCGTCTTGCAAAAGCAGATAGAGATTTGAAAAATTTTTTTGCAGGCAATGCAAAGGTAAGAATATCATGCGTACTTCTTGATTTTAAAGATGAAAATAATATAGTAAAATTGACACATCAAGAAATTGCTGATATTGCTGGTCTAACAAGAGAAACAACAACAAGAATATTAAATAATTTTGCAGCCAATAAAATTATTGAAACAAGAAGCAGAAAAATAAATATTATTGATTTAGAGAAGTTAAAAGAAATTAGCATATAATTAAAAATTAAAAGAGGATAAGATGCCATTTAAAGGAGCAATTTTTGATGTTGATGGTGTTTTAATAGATACTGCAAATATACATTTTTTATCTTGGAGAGAAGTATTTAAAAAATACAACATTAAATTTACATTTGATGATTTTAAAAGAAAAGTTGATGGACTTCCAAGAGAGAAGGGAATTTTAAAAATATTACCTAATATTAAGAAAAATGAACTAAAAAAAATTGCAGAACAAAAACAGAAATATTTTATTAATTTCTTGAAAAAAAATAAGATAAAAAAAATAAAAGGAGCTAAAAAATTTTTAATCTCATTAAAGAAGCAAAATATAAAAATAGCAATTGCTTCATCAAGTAAAAATGCAAAAAGGAATTTAATAAAAGCAGGTTTTTATTTTATGTTTGATGTTGATGCAGAGGGCTTTAAGATAAAACGAGGCAAACCATATCCTGATATTTTTTTAAAAACTGCAAAATTATTAAAATTGAATCCAGCTGACTGTGTAGTGTTTGAAGATTCTCAGGCTGGTATTGATGCTGCAAAAAGAGCTGGTATGAAATGCATTGGTGTGATAAAGGATAATAATAAATTAAAAAAGGCAGATATGTTTATTAAAGATTTTAGTGAAATTAATATAAAAAAGATAAAATATTTGTTTAAATAAAATAAATATGAATAAAAAAATATTTAATATAGTATTATTTATTTTTTGTTTAATTTTTGGCGTGATAATTGTTTTAGGATATGAATTTGTTTTTAATGTAATATCTAATTTTATACGTATTAATTTAAATATAAAAGAATCTTTATATAAACCAATGACTTATATTTCTATGGGAGTGATATATACAGGTTTTTTGTTTTATTTTTTTGTTTTTTTTATTTTATCTTGGTTCTCTTCCATGATTTTTAATTATATCGTTCGAGAGATGCGTAAGCAACAGATTCTTCCTGCGAACATTAAAACGAAAAAAAAAATAAATTTTTTAAATATATATGATGATATCAAAGAAATATTTAATATTTTAATTCGTTTATTTTTTGAAGTAAAACAAGACAAAGATAAGTTTTCAAAAGTCCTAGAATTACATCTTGATCCAAATGTAAAAAAGGAAATAGAGAAAAGAAATATAAATGAAATTTATATTGGAAATAAGACTAAAACAGGGACAATTCTTTTTTCTGATCTTCGCGGATTTACCTATGTTTCGGAATTTTATTCTCCAGACGAAGTGGTGATGATTTTAAATGAATATTTAACAGAATCAACCAAAATTATAAATAAATATAATGGCAGAGTAAATAAGTATATAGGAGATGCCATTCTTGCAGTTTTTGAAGAAGCCCCTAAATATGCAGATTATATGGATCAGGACAAAGCAATTTTAGCATCTCTTGATATGCAGGTTAAATTTCAATTATTATTAAAAAAATGGAGAGAAAAGATAAATCCATTATTAAAAATTGGTCTTGGTATCGGGCTTTCAAGAGGGCAGTTTCTTGCTGGTAATATTGGTTCAGAAAACAGGATGGAATATACTGTAATTGGAGACACTGTAAATTTTGCAAGTCGTTTATGTTCAATTGCAAAAGATGGAGAAATTATAATAAGTGATGATATTTATAAAACAATGGAAAATTTACTTGTTGTAGATATACTGGAACCAGTTGAAATAAAGGGTAAAACAGGTAAGTATAATATTTATTCAGTTAAAACAAGAAAAATGTTAGTATGATATGAGGATTTAAGTAATGTTAAATAAAAAATTATATATTTTTGGAAATTTTATTTTAACAATTTGGTTATTTATATCTTTAATAATTGTTTTTATGCAAAACGAATATAGTATTGATAAAGAAATCATATTTTATAAGACAATTGAAAAGTATAATAGTAAAATACAGAAAGGATGGAATATATGGATAAAGGAAGGAGAAAATG
>JAOAAI010000037.1 GCA_026418955.1 Candidatus Goldiibacteriota bacterium
ACCTACCAGGAATGTTTTTAAGAGGACAGGGAAATTATTACATATAGATTTTGATATGCTTTATTTTGATTGGTTCCCTGGACTCGGGGATTCCATTTCTGATTTTGGCAGTATAAAACAAGGCGAATTATTAGATGGTACTTTTGGAATCAGGTCAATAGGTTCTGCTGCAACATTGTATATAAGACCTTTTGATTTTATTGCATTTGGTCCTTATTTACGTCTTGAATGGTGGTTTAGTGCAGCAGTTACTGATAAAGGGTATACGATTGATTTACCGCAGATGTCATTAGGATTATGTACAAAAATTATATTATATTCTGAATTAATGTATGGAATTTATGAAAATGATTTATATTTTATGATTCAGACAGGCATGAGAAGTATGACAAATTTATTTGATAAAATGGAAATTTTAACGCCGTCATCTCAAAAAATAGATATATTAGCAGGGGCTGTGGCAGCATTAGATTTGGGATTTTTTCTCGGCTTTGCAATAGATTATTTTGATTTTAAAGTTGGTTATAAATTCTGTAAATTTACAATTCCAGCAGAGCAGCTAATAAACGAAGAATTACTTCCTGCTTCTTATTTACCATTTAAAATTGATATGAGCGGTTTTACTTTATCTATTGGAATCAAAATAGAGATATAAACATATTTAATTTTTTGTGTTATAATAAATTTCAATAAAATTTATGGAGAAATTCTTTGGTTAAAAAAGAAAAGAAAATTAAAAAAATACAAAAAAAAGTAATTTTCCCATTGGGAGCAAAGTTTAGTTTCTTTGTCGGTTTATTACTTTTTGCTATAATGATTGCAATAACAGTATTTATTTATAACTGGATGGGGAAAGCACTTGAAAAGGAAGTAAAAGAAAGGGGAATTGCAATTGCAAAAAACATTGCAAATAATGCTGCAGATCCTTTAATTAAAAATGATGATTTACCACTTGCTATTTTAACTAAAGAAGCGGTTCAATATCCTTTAAAAATAGATAAATCTTATGATCAAGATATAATAAAAAATATTTTAAATATTATAAAAGAAACATTCTTTAAAAAGCAACAAAAAGAAGAGATAAAAAACGAAGGAATTTTAGAAGCAATAATAGTTAAAAAAAATGGTATTATTGCATCAGCCAATGATGTTAAAAGAATAGGTGAAAAATATATACCTCCTCCTGGTATAAGACAATTACAAGAAGGTGAAGATACTCTTGTGCAGGATTATATAAAAGATGGTTCTCAGTATTTTGATATAGCTGTAGCAATCTCTACAATAATAAATAATAATAGATATGTGTTGGGGGAAGTTCATCTAACTATTTCTCGTTATATTATTTCAAAAGTTGTTATGGAAGCTGCAATAAAAATTGGATTTATTATTTTAGTTTCTCTTATTTTTGGTATTTTTACTTCAATATTACTTGTTAATTTTCTTGTCCGACCAATAGGTTATCTTGTGGAAGGTGTTAAAGCAATAGGTGAGGGAAATTATGATGTGGAAATAAAATTAAAAACAAATGATGAACTTGGTTTACTAACAGAGATATTTAATAATACTGCAAAAAGTTTAAAAGAAAAAGAACTTATAAAAGGTGCATTTTCAAAATATGTTTCAAGTGAAGTTATGGAACAAATATTAAATGACCCATCAAAGCTTTCGCTTCATGGTAAAAGAATAAAAGCCACAATACTTTTTACAGATATACGTGGATTTACATCAATGTCAGAAAAATTAGAACCAGAACAAGTGGTTTCTATTATTAATGATTATCTCACTATTCAAACTGATAAAGTTTTAAAATATAATGGTTTTCTTGATAAATTTGTAGGTGATTGTGTTATGGCGGTATTTGGAGTTCCAGTGCCAAAGGATGACGATGCATATCGTGCAGTAAAAACAGCAATAGATATAAGGGAAAGTATAAAAAAATTAAATTCTATAAGAGAAAAAATGAAACAATTAACAGTTGGTATTGGAATTGGAATAAATACAGGGGAAGTTGTATGTGGTAATATGGGTTCACCACAAAAAATGGATTATACTGTTATAGGAGATAATGTCAACCTTGCATCACGTCTGGAAGCAAATGCACCTGCAAACACAATATATGTAAGTGAATCAACTTATGAAGAAACAAAAGATAAATTTGTATATAAAGAATTAGAACCGATTTTTGTAAAAGGGAAAAAAGAACCAATAAAAATATATGAACCTATTGAAGAAAAAAAATGAATCAAAATATATATTTTTTATGTTCAAAATATAAAAAAAACCAATAACTCCTTCTCCAGATGTGAAAACAGGTAGTTACACAAACTTATATAGTATTATCATTTACTTCACTATTACTCCAATTATACTTTAACTCCTGATATGACAGATTCTGTCAAGAAAAGTGTATAATTAAGATAAAGCATAGAAGGAGTTCTTATCTTTGGTTTTTAAATTTTGTTCAAGAACAAGTAAAAATATAATTCTTTCGGCAGAATAAACGTTAGGAACTACACCAAAGACATAAGTTTTCTTATTAAATTCTGTAAATGTTCGTTCAAGATAATTT
>JAOAAI010000103.1 GCA_026418955.1 Candidatus Goldiibacteriota bacterium
TTATCAGATTGATGGTGCGCAAGGAGCATCTGATAATTTAGTTGTAAATAATACAATTTATACATATCTTGCACCCACTACACCTAATACAGGCAGTTTAAGGGCAGCATTACAGGTTGCAAATAATTGTAATAATAATACTATTTTTAATAATATTATTTATGCAATAGGACCAGGTTACACAGCTGCGTTTGAAGTAGGTGTTGTTACTGGGCTACAGCATGATTATAATATAGTAGGCAGATTCGGTGGAAATGCTCCACATTTTTCAGGAACGACTGCTTCCAGCCATGAAATTTCTCCAACCCCTGGCATCATTTTCAATGATGTTTCTAATGCTAATTTTACTCTTATACCTGGATGTCCAGCAGAAAATGCAGGTATTAGTATTTTTAATTCTTTACCTGCTCCTTTAAAAGATATACTAGGAAATGTGAGACCGCAGGGAAGCGGTTTTGACTTGGGATGCTATGAAACCTTATATGGCAGTCCAACAATTACGTCCACAATGGTTAGCACGCTTACATCCACACGTACATTTTCGCGGACTTCAACTCCTGTTGCAACAAATACAAATACTCCTGCTGTGACTTTTTCATTTACGACAACAAGAACTGTACCTCCTGTAAATACTTTTACATTTACACAGACATTCACAAGAACAATTACTATGAGTGCGACATTGACCAATACAATAACTTTAACCGTAACAGGAACTCCACCGACACAAATGCAGACTACAACACTTACATATACTTTTACAATTTCTATTACTTATACAAATACTCCTTTTTATTCACCAACAATATCATCAGAAGAAAAATTAAAAATATATGATTGTATTTTATTTCCAAATCCTTGGACTAATGAATTGGACATGATGGTGAGATTTGCTACAAACAAACAACCAGAAAAAATAACAATAGAAATTTATACAATGGCATTGAGAAAAGTTTATGAACAGATAGAAAATAATTTGATTACAGGAGAAATAATTATTAGAAAAGAAAATTTAAAAATATGTGCCAGTGGAATTTATCTATATAGATTAAAGTTAAAATACAAAAATGAAGAAATTTACACTAATATTACACCTTTTATAATTTTAAATAAATAATCAATAATTTATTTCCCACTTATTCGCCTATTAATATACTGCTGGCTGTGTGCTTTTAGATTTTTTTTAAAATTTTGTGTTTGCTTGAAATGTTCCCAGGGGTGTTTTTGTTTTTCTATAACCTTTTTTGGAATTTCATGAACAGGTGTGTGTTCTTCTTTTTTGACTTCTTTGTTTTCTTCCATAATTTCACCACCTTTCAATAATAATTATACAATAAAAAATGCAAACAATAAATGAGAAAATGGAGTATAATATTTTTGATTGTTAAAGATGTTGAAAAAACAATGCTGGTGGTTAAAATATTTTTTAAAGTTTTAACATTATTGACGAACATTTTTACGAACATCCATAGAAAACATTATTAATAAACAGAAAAGAAGGATATTATGAAAGAAACAGATTTTAAACATAAACTTGAGACATTGCCTGAAAAACCAGGAGTATATATTTTTAAAGACAGTAACGGAAAAATTATATATATAGGAAAGGCAAAGTCATTAAAGAAAAGAATTCTGTCTTATTTTAATAAAACGAGGAAAGATATAAAAACAGATAAACTTGCAGAAAAAATAAAAGATTTTGATTATATTGTTACAAATAATGAAATAGAGGCATTTTTATTAGAAGGCACCCTCGTAAAACAACACAAACCACATTATAATATATTATTAAAAGATGATAAAACATTTCCATTTATAAAAATAACAGTAAAAGAAAAGTATCCAGGTGTTTATTTTACAAGAAATACAAAAGATAAAAATGCCATATATTATGGACCTTATTTTGCAGATGATGCAAGAAAAGTTTTGGAACTCATCTATAAAATTTTTAAAGTAAGACAGTGTAATTATAATTTTGACAAAAAGAAATTAACAAGACCATGCGTTTTTTATGATTCTAATTTATGTTCCGCACCATGTGTAGGATTTATTAATGATATAGAATATCAGAGTTCAATAAAGCAAGTAAAAAAATTTTTAAATGGCTCATATAAAAACATATTAAAAGAATTAAATCAGCAGATGATGAAATTTTCCGAAAAAAGAGAGTATGAAAAAGCAGCTGAAATAAGAGATGAGATAAAAGCACTCAAAAGTATGATGCAAAAACAGACGGTGGTGTTATCCGAAGATAAAAATGTTGATGTCATAAATTATTCATCAAAAGACCAAAACAATTATTTTTGTGTTTTAAATATTCGTTCTGGCAGATTAATTTCAAAAAAAATAGATGTTTTTGGTGATATTCCAGATAACGAAGGAATTTTTGAATCATATCTTATGCAGTATTACAGCAGAAATATATCCTATCCTGATGAAATAATTTTATCAGCAAATGTTATAAATCAAAATATAATAAATGAATTTTTCAAAAGAAAAAATATAAAAGTAGTATTTAAGAAAAGAGATAATCTGCTTGATATGGCAGCAGAAAATATAAGAGAAAAGATAAAACAGGATGAAAAAGACATAGCACGAGAAAAAATGCAAAAAGAAGCAATTCAAAAACAGTTAATTGGATTGAAAGATATTTTATCAATGAAAAAAATACCAGAGGTAATAGATGCAATAGATGTGTCTCATTTTTCTGGGGATAATATAGTTGCTTCATGTGTTGTTTTTAAAAATGGTTTGCCAGAGAAAAAGTTATATCGTAGGTACAAAATCAAAAAAATAGAGAAAATAGATGATTATGCTGCAATACGTGAAGTTGTAATGAGACGTTATAGCAGAATGTTAAAAGAAAATGAAAAATTTCCTGATTTGATACTTATAGATGGTGGATTAGGTCATGTCAATGCGGCAAAACAGGGGCTTGATATGATAGGTGTTGAAAATATTTGCATAATAGGTCTTGCAAAGAAAAAAGAAGAAATTTTCTTACCCCAAAGATCAATACCAATTGATATCCCGGCGGAAAATAAATTATTACTACAAAAAATAAGAGATGAAGCACACAGGTTTGCAGTTACCTATCAGACATTGCTTGCTAATAAAAAATTGAAAAAAACAATATTTGATAATATACCTTATATAGGCGAAAAAACTAGATATAATATATATTCTATATTTAAAGATAGGGATGATCTGATTTCAGCCATTGAAAAAAATGATAAACGGGCCGATTTTCTCACAGAAAAGCAAAAAAAAGAAATAATGAAAAAGTTAAAAGGCGAACAAGATGAAATTTAATCTAAAACAAAAAATTGTATTATATTTTTTATTGACTTCTTTGATAATTATAGGTATGTATGGCGGTATAACATATCTGATGATTGTTTCGGATTTAAATAAAGAAATGGAAAACAGATTAAAAATTGCAGGTTCTTTAATACTTGAGTTTATAAATAAAGAAGATATTAATTATCTTGAATTGAAAGGCAAGATCTACAATGAATACCTGAAAAAACTTGAAAATTTAAAAAAAATATCTCAACTTAATAATATTCTTATCATTGATAAAAACAATAAAGTCCTTTTATCCCTTTTACCAGAAGGAGAAGAATTTTATATCCATCTT
>JAOAAI010000166.1 GCA_026418955.1 Candidatus Goldiibacteriota bacterium
TGGACACCTGCTTCAAGAAGTGCTTTCATTGAAATCTGTGGCATAACTAAATCCTCCTTTGGTTTTTTACCTCTGCTTCCATCTTCTTTTCAGTCGCCCTTAATTTTTTTAAGGGACCCGCCTGAAAATCCGGTAAGCATGGTGTTTTTAATTGCTTAAAATTGACCTAAATAATAGCATAAAATAGAGTTAAAAGGCAAGGATTATTTTTTTATACATAATATTAACGATATAAATTATTTTAATTTACTAATAAAATTTTAAAGGCATAATTTAATAATTAAATGTTCAATACAATTTTTTTTTCAATTTCATAGACATTGTATCTTAAGTCTTTTAATTTAATAGCACAGGATTTATTAAGAATTTTTGATATTTCTTCTAAAACTCTAAGTGACTCTTCTGTCCTTTTAAAATTAGCAATAAGAATATCAAGAAGATTTTCTCTTTTAAATTCTTCTTTATTTTTTATCTTTCTACCTGTATCAGATAAACTATTACGGTTATATAGAAGTTTTTTATATTCAGGGGTTAAATCATACATAATATTATCAATGCTATGTCGTATATTTTTGATTTTTGAAAGGATTTTTTTATTTTTATAGACAAACCTTATTATATCTTCAATGACTCTTAAACCTTCTTTTGTTCTGTTTATGTTTGCATCAATTATTGATAAAATATTTTTTTTTATTTTTAGTGCCATTTATTTTCACGAAATGTTTCTATAATATCTTTTATAATTTTTTTTATTGAAAAACCTTCATCATATAATTTACCGATTATGAAGCCAATTATGACAATACTGATTATAAAAAGTGTTTTCCAGAAACCAATAAAAATAAGACATAAAGCAATAATTAATCCAAATGTTATACCAAGAAATTTTCCAAAATTTGAAAAAATTAATTTTAGTAAATCATTCATTTTTCTTCTCCTCTTCGGGCGATTTATAAACCACTTTATTTACTATAATTTTTGGTTTTATCACAGCATCGATACCAAGAGTATATTGAATATATCTGATTATTGCTTCTTGGACTTCTTGAGTGACATCGGCAACAGCTCTGTCCGAATATAAAGTTACCTTTGCAGTAACATCCAAGCCTTTTCTTTTTGATAGCACTTTTCCTTTTATTTCTTTTACTCCTTTAACTTCATTTTTTACTATTCTTGAAAAATCTTCTATAGCACTTAGTGATACCATGATATCACCATGGGGTGATTGTAATACAACCGTTCTTTCAGCACGTCTGTTTTCAATATTCCCTATCACTGTCAGTATAGCTATTAAAATTAAAATTAAACTTATTATTAAAACAGTTATACGAGCTATCATTGATTGATTTAAATAGTCAGCCATTGTTTGAACAATACTAACCCACCATTTGTTTGCATCTTGATTGATACTTATGGATGCTCCAAATAAGCCTGCTATTAGAAAAAACAATATATTTATTCCTATTAGAATTCTGTTAAAAATTTTCATTTATTCCTCCTTTTTTATTTAGGTTTAATTGAATTTATATTCACATTTATTTTTTCAACATTTAAACCTGTCATATTTTCTATTGATTCTTTTACTTTTTCTTGGACTTGTGATGCAACAGTTCCTATATCTTTACCAAATGCAACAATAATATTTATATCCAAAGATACATTTTCATCTTTTAAATCAACTTTTATTCCTTTTGATTCATTTTTGACACCTAATATATCTGCGATACTGGAAACAGCACCTCCATCCAAATCTATAACACCATCTATGGATTTGGCTGCAATTGCTGCAATATTTGCTATTGCATTATCTGATATTCTTATATTTCCAGATTCATTTTTTTCTTTTTCCATAGATTTCACCCCTTATTTTCCATTTTTTCAATAAAATGTGTTGAATAATTATTTAGGATAAAATTTTCATTATTTAATATTTTTTTATGTAAAGGAATGGTGGTTTTTATTCCTTCAATTACAAATTCATCTAAAGCTCGCTTCATTTTTGCTATTGCCTCCATTCTATCTTTACCATGTGCAATTATTTTTGCTACCATTGAATCGTAATACGGTGGTATTTTATATCCTTTATATACATGCGTATCAATTCTTATACCATGGCCGCCTGGAGTATTATATTCAGTAATAAGTCCTGGAGATGGAATAAAATTATTATCAGGATCTTCTGCATTTATCCTACATTCTATTGCATGACCGCGTAATTTTAATTCTTTCTGTGGTAAAGCAAGTTTTTCTCCTGCAGCCACTTTTATTTGTTCTTTTATTAGATCTATACCTATTACTTCCTCAGTAACAGGATGTTCAACTTGTATTCGCGTATTCATTTCCATAAAATAAAAGCGTTTATATTTATCCATAATAAACTCTATTGTTCCAGTATTTTCGTATTTAACTGCTTTTGCAATTTTAATAGCCATGGAACATAATTCATGTCTTAATTTTTCATTTACCATTGGGGATGGAGCTTCTTCTATTAATTTCTGATGTCTTCTTTGTATAGTACAATCGCGTTCTCCCAAAGCAACACAATTTCCATAAGCATCTGCAATTATCTGAACTTCAATGTGTCTAGGTTCTTCAATATATTTTTCAAGATATATTGATGGATCTCCAAAAGCAGTTTGAGCCTCTTGTCTAGCTGTTTTAAAAGAGTTTCTAAGTGAAATTTCTGTATGTGCAACACGCATTCCTCTGCCACCGCCGCCTGCAGATGCTTTTAATATGACTGGATATCCTATTTTTTTTGCTATTTCAACAGCATCATTTTCATCTTTTAAGACTCTGCCACTTCCAGGAACAGTTGGTACACCTACTGATTTTGCTGTGATAATTGCCTGGGCTTTATTTCCCATAAGTGTGATAGCATCAGGTGATGGTCCTATAAATTTTATATTACAATCTCTGCAAACTTCTGCAAAATGTGCATTTTCTGCAAGAAAACCATAACCTGGATGGATTGCTTCTGAATCTGTTACTTCTGCAGCGGAAATAATAGCAGGAATATTTAGATAACTTTCTTTAGGAGAACTAGGTCCTATACATATAGCATGATCAGCATAACGGACATGTAAAGAATTTTCATCTGCTTCAGAAAAAACAGCAACTGTTTCTATTCCCATTTCTTTACATGCTCTTATTATTCTAAGTGCTATTTCTCCTCTGTTTGCAATTAATATTCTTTTAAACAAGATTAACCTCTTTCAATAATAATTATTGGTTGATTGTATTCGACAGCCTGTGCATTTTCCACTAGTATTTCCTTTATTTTTCCTTTTACTTCTGATTTTATTTCGTTCATGATTTTCATAGCTTCAATTATACATAAAGTTTTTCCAGGTTCCACAGTATCACCTATATTTATAAATGGTGGAGCATCAGGAGATGGAGCTCTGTAAAAAGTGCCAACCATTGGTGATTTTACAACATATATATTTTCATCTTCCTTGTTTTTTGGTGTGGATTCAATAACTGGCGTTTGCATAGAATTAATTGGTGGATTGGGGGTAGTTGCTATTTGTGGACTGTGAATAATCTGTGGAACTGTAACTATTGCCTGTTGTGGCATTGCTTTTTTTAACTGTATTTTGAAATTTCCATCTTCATATAATAATTCACTAAGAAAATTTTTTTCCATAATATCCAGAACATATTGTAAAGTTGTTGTATCAATTTTTATCTTTTTCTTTTTTTCAGTATTTTTTGACATAGTATTCACCACCTTGTTTATTATTTTACTCTTTCAACATATTCCCCTGTTCTTGTGTCAATTCTAATGATATCACCTTCTTTAATAAAAAGAGGGACATCAATAATAGCTCCTGTTTCTACAGTAACCTGTTTTGTTGCATTATTCACAGTATTTCCTTTCACAGCTGGTGGAGCTGATACGACTTTTAAATCCACTTTTAAAGGAATTTTAACACCAAGTATTTCTCCTTTATACATCATCATTGTTACTGGGGTGTCTTCTTTTAAATATTTAGTTATTTCACCTAATTGTTCTTTTGTAAATTCATATTGTTCAAATGTTTCTGTATCCATAAAATTATATGTATCGCCAGTGTTATATGACAATTGTAAATTTTTATAGTCCAGCGTTATATCCTCAAGTTTTTCATCTGGACTGAAAGTGCGTTCTGTTACGGTCCCAAGTTTAAAATTTTTAATTTTAAGGCGAACGAGTGGAGCAAGACGAGGTCTTTGTATATGTTGATATTGTATAACTTCATATATAGTTCCTTCGTATTTAAATATATCTCCAGGTCTTAAATCTGTTGCTAGTGCCATTTTTTCACTCCTTTTTTATTAATCTTTTATAATAATTTCATCACTTAAACTACTTAATTTTAATAGTTTTTTTTCTGTTATCAAATAATTATCTTCTATTCTAATACCAAATTCATTTTGAAAATAAATACCAGGTTCGCAAGTTATTATCATACCTGGTTTGAATTTTAAAACACTTTTTTGATTAATAAATGGTATTTCATGTATATCAAGTCCAATTCCATGACCTAAAGAATGAGTAAAAAATTTATCTAGGCCATAGTTATTTAAATATTTTTTAACAAAAAAATATGGCTTTTTTGTTAAATTTCTATTTTTACATAATAAAACTGATTTATTTTTTGCGGTTTTTACTATGTTATAATAACTTATATATTTTTTAAGATGATTTTTAATTATACGATACCCAATTACCCTTGTCAAGTCAGAACAATAACCTTTATATTTTGCACCAACATCAATTAAAATTATTGAATTTTCTTTTAATTTTGTTGTATTTGTTTTATAGTGTGGAACAGCTGAGTTTTTTCCAAAAGCAATTATTGGTGTAAAAGAGACAGAATCAGCACCGATTTTTTTTATATAATATTCAAATTCATCTGCTATTTCTTTTTCTATAATATTATTTTTTAAAATAGATAAAATATGTAAAATCCCTTTTTCAGTTATTTCTATTGACTTTTTTATCAGTTCAATTTCATTTTCATCCTTGATCATTCGTAGATTCATAATTTTATTGCTTACATGTGGTTCGTATCCTGAATCTTTTAACCATAAATATTCTGTAAGTGAAGTTTGTGGTGAAATTAAAATTTTTTTTGATTTTTTTATTATTTTTTTAATTTCCTTTTTATAATTATTTGTGACTATAATTTCAAATAATTTATCAACACCTAATTTTTCTGCAACACCATTATATCTTTTATCTGTTATAAAAAATTTTTTTTCATTTGAGATTAATAATCTTGCAAAAGAACCAGAAAATCCAGATAGATAAAAGATATCTAATGGATTGGCAATATAAAAAAAATTATTCTTTTCAATTGATTTTATTAATCTTGATAATCGTGTGTTCATTGTTATTTTGTAATTACTGCCATATTATATTCAATTATTGGTCGGTAAAAAGGGATTTTTTCTAAAAGATTATGAAACGAGTCATAGAGATCATTAAAAAATTTTCCATTAAAAGGACAACATCTTGCAGAAAAAAAATGAAATTCATATTCAAGTCCAGTTTCTTTAATAAGTTTTATAAAATATTTTTGTGTGAAATGTTGATGATTTTTTAAAAGTGTCATATTTATATATAATAAAGGATTATATCTATTTGCTTCTATTACTATGATTCTTTTTTTTGCAACTCTTATCATTTCTTTTAAAGCATCAGATGGAGATGACACATGGTGGAGCATGTCTTTCTCCAAAACCGTATCAAAACTTTCATTTTCAAAGTCTAACTTTTGTGCATTACCAATTGAAAAAGTTATTGATTCATTTGTATATAATTTCCAATCAGGACTTTGCTCTATATCCAGACCATGGATACGTTTAAAATATTTTAAATAAATACGTACATCCTCACCATTACCGCAGCCACAGTCAAGTAAGGAGTCCCCATAAAAAAAAGGAGAAACACGAGTAAATACTCTGTCTTTATATCTTATAACATTATAAGGAGTATTAAACTGCATATTTTTTTAATCCATTTATTACTGATTTTAAATCCGGCACATCAAAAAATTTTTTACCAGTTATTTCATTTGTGACAGCGAGATACATCTGTGATAATAAAGTTTTTACTTCATTAGGAAGTTTTTCTGGTTTAGATTTAACATGTTCTTTCCAATCTCTGCCTCTTTCTTTTTTTACTTGTTCTATTTCTTTATACCACTCTGTTTTTCTATATAATATTCTTGCAAATTCCTTAGATATGTGAAATCCATCCATTACAAATCTGCATTCATCTGGAGTACCTAAAACATCTACAACTATTATTTCTCCATTTGTATCAATACCGAATTCAAATTTACCATCTATATTTTCAATACCTACTTTATTACACTCTGTTGTGATAATATTGTTGATTTTAATAATTAAATCTTTTATTTTTTTCATATTTTCATCGGATAATCCAGAAATTTTTTGAGCTTCTTCCCAGGATAAGTATCTATCTGTATGTTCTAATTTAGTAGAGACATCAAGAAGTGGTGTAGAAAATTTTTCCCCTGGTTGTGGTTCATGATCAAGTCCTAAGTCTTTAAAGGTTATTGCGCCACTTTTAATTCTTTTAAAAATACTGGAACCTTCTGTTAATGCATTTCTATAAATAATTTCAAGTGGTATTAAAAAATTTCTTTTTTCTTTATTATAAATATCATAATTATATGTGTTTGTTGATTGGTTGTATTCTGGTTTTAAAACACGTAAAAGTTTTACACGCATTCTATTTGAATATGACTTAAGTTCCGGGAATTTTTTTATTTCACCATCTTCAACAAGTCCTATAAAATGTGTTTTTATTGAATTTTTTTCAAGTAGATGAAAAAAATAAGAAGAAAGCACACATAAAGCAGCTCCTTTTTTATCAATATGATCAGGCATTTCTCCCCAGTCAAATACTGAATATCTATCGGAAAATATAAATTCACCTTCCCCTTCTTTGTTTACTTCTGGATGTTTTAAAATTTCTATTTCTTTTACGCTACCCATATATAACCTCCTAAAAATTTTTTTTTATTATACAGAATATAAACTAAAGGTCAATAATATTTATGTAAAAAATTTTTAAGATATAATTTTCTAACCATTCTTATTTATATTGGTGAATTTTTATTATGGCTCTTAATATTTGCTCCAATTATATCATTATTATATGGTTTTGTATTTGAAGTGGATGAAATCCTGCAATACAAAATAAACAGAATTTTGCATGCTTTTGATAATTATTCTTTGCTTACTATAATATCCGCTTAATAGATAATAAATATCAATCTTCTTATGATTATATGTATTTATAATATTACGATTTATATAGATTTTGGATTAAAAGCGTTGATTTTTATTTTTACAGCTTTATTAATTATATTTCTACTGAAAAATAGGATAAACTTAATAATCTTTTTAAATTATGGAAACTTTATAATATGTAGAAAAAGGCATGAATACATATTTTCCGAGCCTATTAATGATATGAAGCACAATAAAACGAAATATAAAATTCTAAATTTTATAGGTATTGTTGTTTTAATTATACTTGCTTTGATTTTGTTCTGGGAAATATGGATTGTTTTACATAGGAAAGATTTTTAGTTTTAATTAAAAATTGGTTTAGTCAAAATTCCTATACTTTTTTTATTTCTTCCTTTGTATTTGCTTTCTGTTTCAAATAAGATATACTTACCATCAGGGCTGAAATTAATAACATTAATAACTTCAACTTTAAATTTAGTATAACTTTCAATAAAATTTAATTTATAAATTATTTTTTTAATATTTATATCATAAATAAAATAATCTCCATCTCTTTGTAATAATATTAAATTTGTGCCGGATATAATAAAAGC
>JAOAAI010000175.1 GCA_026418955.1 Candidatus Goldiibacteriota bacterium
CACGTTGATGACCTTGCCGATGCCTGTGTATTTTTGATGGAGAATATAGATGCAAAAGAGATGAAAAAATTAAATGCAGACTATTTTGTAAATATAGGCGCAGGAGAAGACCTAACTGTTAAAGATTTAGCATTTTTAATAAAAGACATAATCGGTTTTGCAGGAAACATCCAATTTGACCATACAAAACCCGATGGAACACCAAAAAAACTGTTGGATATTTCTAAAATCAAACAATTGGGATGGCAGCCTAAAATAGACTTAAAAACTGGAATCAATGATACTTATAAGTGGTATCAAAAACATAAAAATATTTATTAGTATCTATCCCATTTATCCGTGGCTAAATTTAGTTAACCGCAGGGTTACACAGATGCATACAAATTTATTATTGAGAATTCAAAGAATTGCTACCTTGGGGGTTTAATAAAAAATAAAAAGTAGGATACAATGAAATACAGAAGAAAAAAGGACAGTGATACTTAGCATTTTTGTCAGAATTGTTCAAAATGGCCAACTTATAATTATGAAGAAAGCTCTATAAAGCCTTCCACAGGCGAATTATGCAATGAATGCAAAAGCAAAGAGGCAAATAACGACTGTAAAAATTTGAATTAGAAAAAAATATAAAAAATTATAAAAATTATTTTATTCCCCCTAGGTAGCCTAATAAATATTTAAGAAAATTTAAATAATAAATTTGTAAAATTTAATATTTGGAGGCAGAAATGCAAAAAGTTCTTCTAACTGGTGCGGCAGGCTATATAGGTTCCGTAGCAACAGCCCTACTTTTAAATAACGGTTTTAAAGTAGTTGCATTAGACAACCTGATGTATGGTGGCGAATCCTTGCTGAGCTACTGGCATAATCCAATGTTTAAATTCATAAAACTTGACATTACAGATATTAAATCAATCAGAGAATTCTTAAAAAAAAATAATTTCGATGCCATAATACACCTTGCTGCCATTGTGGGTGATCCTGCATGCGCAAAGAATAAAGACCTTGCCTATAAGGTTAATATGGAAGGAAGTCTTAATTTAATTGAAGCCGCTATAAAAAACGGTGTTAAACGTTTCATATTTGCTTCAACATGCAGTAATTATGGAAAGATGTCCCCTGACGAGCATTTTGTTGATGAAAATTCTCCTCTAGCTCCTGTTTCATTATATGCGGAGCTAAAAGTAAAGGTTGAAAATATAATACTCAATGAAATAGAAAAAAATGACACCTTTTGCCCCACCTGTTTGAGATTTGCTACTGTTTATGGTCTCTCGCCAAGAATGAGATTTGATCTAACCGTAAATGAATTTACAAAAGAGCTGGCATTGGGAAGAGAACTTCAAGTTTTTGGAGAACAATTCTGGAGGCCATACTGTCATGTTTATGATATTGCAAATGCTATAAAAATTGTGCTTACAGCGGAGGAAACAAAAGTTGCCTATAATGTTTTTAATGTGGGAGAAGATGAGGAAAATTATCAGAAAAAAATGATTATTGGCGAAATTATAAAATTCATTCCTAATGCAATGGTTAAATACATATTCAAAGCTGAAGACCCAAGAGATTACAGAGTATCATTTAAAAAAATAAAGGACATTTTAAATTTTAAAATAACAAAAAAGGTGCCAGACGGGATATATGAAATTTTAACAGCCCTGAACGCTGGATTATTCAATAATCCCGATTTTGGGGGATTTTACAATGCCTGATAAATTTATTGATATAATTAATTTTATAAAAAAGTTATATAAAAATAGTGAAAAAATACCCCTTCATGAGCCTTGCTTTATCGGAAATGAAAAGAAATATTTATGTGATTGTATCGATTCTACATTTGTTTCTTATATTGGAAAATATGTAACCTTATTTGAAGAGGCAATTAAGAAATTTACAGGAACAAAATATGCCGTTGCAGTTTCAAGCGGTACCGTTGCATTGCATATCGCCTTGATTGTAGCAGGAGTAAAACCAGGTGATGAAATTTTAACACAGCCCTTAACATTTGTTGCAACCGCTAATGCTATTTCTCATGCAGGAGCAGTTCCGTTTTTTATTGATTGCGAAAGAAGTACATTAGGTATGTCCCCTGAGAAACTTAGAGATTTTTTAAAAAAAGAGGTTGAGTTAAGGAGAGATGGCTATAGTTACAACATAAGAACTGGAGCGAGAATATTTGCGTGCGTTCCTGTTCACGTTTTCGGACATCCTGTTAGGATAGATGATATATTGAAATTATGTGAGCCATACAATATTATTGTTATCGAAGATGCAGCAGAGTCTCTCGGAAGTTATTACAAAGAGAAACATACAGGGACCTTTGGTAAGGTGGGCATTTTAAGTTTTAATGGAAATAAGATTGTAACCACCGGTGGTGGCGGCATGATTATAACTGATGATGAAAATGTTGCATATAAGGCAAGACATCTTACAACCACTGCGAAGGTTCCTCACAAATGGGAATTCATTCATGACGAAATTGGTTATAATTATCGTATGCCAAATGTTAATGCTGCTATTGGTGTAGCGCAAATGGAAAAAATTACAGAATTTTTGGAAAATAAGAGGGAAACTGCAAAAAAATATGAAGAGTTTTGTAAAGAACATGAAATTTTATTTGTTTCTGAACCAGAAGGTGCAAGATCAAATTACTGGCTAAATGCAATAATTTTGAAGGATCGAGAAGAACGAGATGCATTTCTTGAGTATTCCAATAGC
>JAOAAI010000234.1 GCA_026418955.1 Candidatus Goldiibacteriota bacterium
GGTGATATGTGTGCACTAGGGGTTATTAAAGTTGCAAGGGAAAATAATATAAAAATACCAGAACAACTTTCAATAATTGGTTATGATGATATTGAACAGGCAAAAACATCAAAACCACCACTTACTACGATAAGACAACCAATAGAACAGATGGCATCTGCTGCATTTTTTTATGCCACAAATGAAAGCAAAGTGATTTTAAATAATCCTAAAAAAATAGTTTTCAAAGCAGAGTTAGTAGAAAGAAATACAGTATAAAAGTTAATTAAAATTAATAAAAAACATTTTGGTTTTATAATATAAAACTCAATTAAAAGTATATTAAAACATTTAAATACTGAATATTTTATATTTTTTTTTAATATATTTAATTTAATAATTTAAATAAAAAATAAACATTTTTAATCTACTTGACAATACTACTATCAAGTTAATATAATAATTATACATATATAAGTGAGGGAAAAGCTCACAGATGTCATTATTTAACCTTCCTTAGGAGGTAAATCCATGGAAAACGATAATATTATGGTTGTTGAATCATCTTTTAAAAAAGAAAGAAAAAAAGAAAAACTTTATTCAATTAAAGAAATTTCTTCATTATTAAATGTACATGAACAAACTTTGAGAAACTGGGAACGCAAAAATCTTATTATTCCTTTTCGTGTTGGTTTACGCAGAATTTATACTCAAGAGCATCTTAATATATGTAAGAAAATAAAACAATTTTCAGGAAAAGGTATATCATTAAAAGGAATAAAAGAAATTTTAAATACTCTTGAAATAAAAGGAGGAAAAAATGACTGAAAAAAAAGAAATAATTATAAAAAATTATATGGAAGATATAGTTAGAAAGAATTTAAATGAACAATTGGAAAAAAGAGATGATTTATGCAAATGTGAATTATGCAAAAATGATATTTTTGCTTATTCATTAAATCATCTTCCACCTAAATATGTCGTTACTGATAAAGGTCACATTTATACAAAATTACAGGAAATGGAGTTTCAATTCAATGCAGATGTTACAAGAGAAGTTTTAAAAGCAATAGAATTTGTAAAGAAAAACAAAAGGCATGAATAAACTGGAACAATGAAAGATTGAAAATTGAAAATGGATCAAGGTATAGTTAATATAACAGAAAAAATATGAATAAGAATAATGATTTAAAAAGATTTACAGATGAAAAACTTATAACGAGTATATTATTGAGTTTTATAATTATATTTATTATATGCCCAGTTTATGCTTTGGACAGCAATGATATTATTGCCTATGACCCAATTGATAATATTTTTGTTTATAAAAATAGGGGAAATAATTTTGACGGATTTATTCTTGAAAATTTAAAAAATATGAAATATAAAAAATTAAAAAACAGAGAGACAAAAGAATTTTATTTAGATGGAAATATTGCAAAGAAAATTGCGTCACATAAAGGACTTGATTTTGAAAGTCATAAAAAAGCAAAAATTATAATAAGAAAACTAAAAGATGATGTTTATAGGTTGGAATTAAATAACAAATTAGATGGATACTGGTATAGGTTGAAATTGAAAATACCGGATGGATATAGTGTTAGAAAAATTTTAAGGGATGACGGAGTAGCCATAGGAAATATTGTTCAAATAGACAGGGCATCAGGAAAAACAATTAAAGAAGATATAAGATGGTATGTTGAAGATAATACTCTTTATTTTTACGATGATCCTATCAGTGGTTATTCAGTTATATTATCCCCGCCACAACCGTGGTTTTCAATAATGGTGGAAGAAGCATTAAATAGTGCGGGTCAGATATCTTCCATAGTTTATCCTTATAATGGGGAACAGGATTTAATTGCGGGTATAAATAATTTAGATCATATTGGTAGAATCGGTGATAACGGAATTGGACAAGATATTGACGGTGATGCAGGCAGTAAGATTGCCTTAAGA
>JAOAAI010000260.1 GCA_026418955.1 Candidatus Goldiibacteriota bacterium
ATATCGCAATATATTTGTTATTTTGTTCTTCTATTGCATTTTTTATTAAATAAAAAAACGTTATAAAAAAAAATATAACCCCCAACACTCTAACTGATATTATTAAATCAATTTTAAATAACCCCAGAAAAGAAATTAAAATTATCCATAAAAAATTTGAATAACCTTCAACAGGTATGCCATCAGTCCATGTTAGACCTTTGCCTGCTAAAAATCTTTTTGCATATTGCAAAGAAATCAAAGCATCATCAGCAATAAAAGGCAAATAATAAGCAGCATGACCTACTATAAAAGCAAAACAAAATAAAAGAATAAAATAATAATAAATATTATGATTATATTTATTTCTACATTTATTTTCAATCATTTTTTTTAAAATATAAGTTTTATTATAGTAATAAATTATACAATATAAAATAAATTAAGTCAAAATCAATATAATTTATATTTATGTGGGATTACAATAGGTTATATAATTATCTTTATTAAAATTTATATTTTTATTTTAATGTTATATTATTTTTATAAAAAAAATAATTATATTTTGCTCTAATTTTATTATATCTTTCCTGAACAACCTAGTACATTTCTTATTTTATGTTTTACCACCTCTTTTATAGCATCTCTTGCAGGGCCTAAATATTTTCTAGGATCAAATTCTTCTGGTTTTGTATAAAATATTTCTCTTATAGTTGCTGTCATTGCAATTCTAAGATCTGTATCTATATTTATTTTTGCAACACCCATAGATGCAGCTTTTCTAAGCATCTCTTCTGGCACACCTTGAGCACCGGGCATCTTGCCACCATATTTATTACATTTTTCTACAAGATATTGTGGTACGGATGATGCACCATGTAAAACAAGAGGATATCCAGGAGGCAATAAATTCATAATTTGCTGCAATCTTTCAAAATCTAATTTTGGTTCACCTTTAAATTTGTATGCTCCATGACTTGTTCCTATTGCAACCGCTAAAGAATCGCACCCTGTCCTTTTTACAAATTCTGCAGCCTGTTCAGGATTTGTAAATTTAGCATCTGCTTCTGATACGTTTACCGCATCCTCAATACCAGCTAATTTTCCAAGTTCTGCTTCAACCACAACACCCTTTGAATGTGCATAATCAACCACTCTTTTTGTTTCTTTTATATTTTCTTCAAAAGGAAGACGTGACGCATCAATCATCACAGATGTAAAACCACCATCAACACATTGTTTGCATATTTCAAAATCCTCTCCGTGGTCTAAATGAAGTGCAATTGGAAGACCTGAATCTTCCTCAGCTGCTTTAACAAGATGTATCAAGTATCCAGGTCTGGCATATTTCCTGGCTCCAGCAGATACCTGTAAAATCAATGGTGCTCTTTCTTCTTTTGCAGCATCAACAATACCCTGTAAAATTTCCATATTGTTAACATTAAAAGCACCGATTGCATAACCCTCTTTATTTGCTCTTTCAAACATTTCTTTTGTTCCAACTAACGGCATATTATCCTCCTAAATAATAAAAATGAAAATAGTTTATAATATATTAAATAAAAATTAAAATCAATGTAGCATTTTTTTTATTTTGTTTTTTCTTTCTTTGAGTCTTTTTGTTTTGTCTCTTTTTTTTCTTTTGTTTCTTTTTCAGGTTTTTCTTCCTGTTTTTTACTCTGGTCTTTTGGTTCTTCTAGCTTCTTGTATATTTTCTCTCTATCAATGAACTCTATATAAGCCATCGGCGCATTATCACCAGCTCGACCTTCAAGTTTTAAAATCCTTGTATAACCTCCATTTCTATCTGCATATAACGGAGCTACTTCTTTACAAAGTTTAGTAAGTAATGACTTATCTGTTACTATCCTTGCAATTTGTCTTATATTATGCAAACCACCTTTCTTCGCTTTTGTTATAAGTGGCTCTATAACAGTTCTTAAATATTTTGCCTTTGCAACTGTAGTTTTAATCCTTCCATATTTTATAAGTTGTGCACACAGCATTTTCATAAGTGCCTTTCTATGATCTTTTGGTCTGCCAAATTTTTTTCCACTTTTTAAATGTCTCATGTCATTACCCCTTTAATTCTTTATTTATTTGCCTTTGCCAATTTTTTTATTTCTTTCATTGTTTCTTTATCTATCTTCATTCCAAAACTCAAACCCATTTCAGCAAGGACTTCTTTAATCTCATTAAGTGATTTACGCCCGAAATTTCTATATTTAAGCATATCTATCTCTGTCTTCACAACTAAATCTGCAATTGTTTTAATATTTGCATTTTTAAGACAGTTAGAAGAACGAACAGAAAGTTCTAATTCTTCTACACTTTTAGCAAGCAATAATTTTTGCTTTTCTTTTTCTTCATCTATCTTTTCTTCCTTTAACTCTAACTCACCTTCTTGTGTTATAAATATGTTAAGATATTCTTTCAAAATCAGCGCTGCCTGCGTTACTGCTGTTTCTGGGTCTATTCTACCATCAGTTGTTACTTCAAGTATCAATCTATCATAATCAATAATCTGCCCCACTCTTGTATTCTCCACTTCAATCTTTACATTTAAAACTGGTGTAAAAATAGAATCTATCGGTATTGTACCAATAGGCATATCCTGGCGTGCATTTTTATCCGCTGTCACATAACCCCTACCAGTATCAACCTCCATCTCCATTGATAACCTGGCATCCCTACTTGTGAGTGTCGCAATATGCAGTTCTGGATTTATTATCTTTATATCGCTATCACATTTTATATCTCCTGCTGTTATTTCTCTCTCACCACTCACATCCAGATATATTTTTTTTGGAGTGTCACTATCCATGGAAATTTTTACTTGTTTTAAATTTAAAATTATCTCTGAGACATCTTCCATCACACCTGGTATTGTCTGAAATTCATGTTGTACTCCATCAATTTTCACAGATGTTATTGCGGCTCCAGGGATAGAAGAGAGTAGTATTCTTCGTAAAGCATTTCCTATCGCTATAGCATAACCACGTTCAAATGGTTCACAAATAAACTTTCCAAATTTATCACTCAATTCAACTTTTTCTAATTTTTTTGGCTTTTGCAAATTTTTCCACTTCATTATTTCATATCCCCTTTCTTTAATTATTTTGAATATAATTCAACAATTAATTGTTCCTGTATAGGAACAGAAATATCAGTTCGCGTTGGTTGATTTTTTATAAGTATTTCTTTTTTATCATAATTTACTTCAAACCATGATGGTGTTGTTTTCTTTTTTTGAGCTTCACTTATTGCTTTTAGGACATTTTCATTATTTGAGATACTTTCAGATAAACTTATCCTCTGTCCTGGTTTTACCTGATACGATGGAATATTTATTCTTTTACCATTGACCAAAACTTTACCATGGGTCACAAAAAGTCGAGCTTGCCTGCGTGAAAGTGCAAATCCACCTTCATAAACAACATTATCAAGACGTGTTGCAAGAAGCCGTAAAAGATTCTCCCCTGTTTCGCCAGGTAATCTATTTGCAATTGAAAAATAACGCCTAAACTGCCTTTCAAAAATACCATATATTCTCTTAGCTTTTTGTTTTTCCCGTAATTGCTTACCATACTCTGATAACTTCCTCCTTGGAGAATTATGATGCATACCTGGAATATAAGGACGTCTAGAAGTTGAACATGCGCACTTTTCGGTTAAACATCTCTGACCTTTCAAAAATAATTTCATTCCTTCTCTTCTACATAATCTACATAATGCTTTTGTATATCTTGCCAATTTTGTACCTCCTGCAAATAATCTCAGACCCTTCTTTTTTTAGGTGGCCTGCAACCATTGTGTGGTATTGGTGTTACATCTTTAATTAAAGTGATTTCAAGCCCAACCGTTTGCAAAGACCTTATCGCTGGTTCTCTGCCTTCACCTGGTCCTTTTACATATACTTCTACTTTACGCACACCAAGATCATATGCAGCCTTACCTGCTTTTTCTGCTGCAAGCTGTGCTGCAAATGGTGTTGATTTTCTTGAACCCTTCATACCAACTGTACCACCACTTGCCCATGATATTGTATTGCCTTCTTTAGTTGTAATTGTAACAATAGTATTATTAAATGTTGCTTTTATGTGAGCAATTGCAATCTCTGGTATTACTTTATGTTTTTTTGACTTTGCCAAAATAAACCTCCTTTAATATCTTTTTTATTCTGATTTTTCTTTTTTCCCAGGCTTTTTAGCTCCAACCGTCTTTCTAGGTCCCTTTCTTGTTCTTGCATTGGAACGCGTCCGCTGTCCACGCACAGGCAATCCCTTTCTATGACGTATACCTCTATAACATCCTATATCAATTAAACGTTTTATATTTTGTGCCACTTCTTTACGTAAATCACCTTCAACTTTTATTCCACTTTTAACTATAACTTCTTGTATTTTATGAATTTCTGCTTCTGTTAAATTATAAACCCTTGTATCTGGATTTACATTTGCTTCTTTTAAAATTTTTCTAGAAAGAGAAAGTCCAATTCCATATATATAAGTTAATGCTATCTCAATTCTTTTATTTTTCGGTAAATCAACACCAACTATTCTTGCCATCTATTCCTCCTATTTCCAACATATTTTAATAAAATTTTTATTCAAAAAGTTTTATATATTTCTTTTTAATCGGTTTTAAAGTAGTAGTTCTAATTTAATGAACTTTTTAAAACATCTTTAATGAACATTATTTATTATCCCTGTCGCTGCTTATGTTTTGGGTTTTCACAAATTACAAAAATTTTACCTTTTCTTTTCACTATCTTGCATTTAGCACATATTTTTTTTACTGATGCACGAACCTTCATTTTTCATTCTCCTTTTTTTCCTTTTTCTTATCATGTCTGTATATTATTCTTCCCTTGGTTAAATCATACGGTGACAATTGTACTGTAACTTTATCACCAGGTAAAAGACGTATAAAATTCATTCTCATTTTACCTGATACATGAGCAAGTATTTTGTGCCCATTGCTAAGCTCTACGCGAAAAGTCGCGTTAGGTAATGGTTCAATTATTACACCTTCTGCTTCTATCATATCTTCTTTTGACATATATAAAAACCTCTATAAAAAATTTTACTCACTTAAAATCATAGTTCCATTATCAGTTATTGCAACTGTATGTTCAAAATGAGCCGATAATCCATTATCCTTTGTAACAACGGTCCAGTTATCATCAAGAACGCAAATTTCATATTCTTTTTCATTAACCATTGGTTCAATTGCTAAAACCATGCCAGTTTCAAGTTTTACTCCAGTTCCAGGTCTACCGAAATTTGGAACCATAGGTTCTTCATGTAATTTTTTTCCTATACCATGGCCAACAAAATCTCTTACCACTGAAAAACCATTTTTTTCAACATAACTCTGAATAGCGTATGATATATCAAATAATTTATTTCCTTTTTTTGCTTTTTCTATTCCTTTATATAACGCTTCTCTTGTAACATTAATTAATTTACTGGCTATTGTCGTAATATTTCCAACAGGAACTGTAATCGCGGCATCTCCATAATATCCATTATATAAAATTCCAAAATCAATTGAAACAATATCGCCATCCTTTAATATTTTTTTCTGAGATGGTATTCCATGCACTACTTCATTATTTACTGATATACAAACCGAAGCAGGAAAACCACGATAATTTAAAAATGCAGGTTCTGCACCATATTCCCTCGAAATTCTGTATGCTTCTTTATCAAGTTCTATCGTGGGAAGTCCTGGTTTTACCATCTCTTTTAGTCTGTAAAGAACCTTTTTTACTATTTCACAACTTTTTTTTATTTTTTCTATTTCATCTTTGGTTTTAAGTTCTATCATATTTTTTATTTTAAAATATCAATTATCTTCTGCACAATTTCATCTATAGTTCCTTCTGATGCATCTATGCTTTTCAATAGTCCCTTTTTTTTGTAATAATCAATCAATGGCTCTGTTTGACTTTTATAAACACTTAATCTTTTTGCTATAACTTCTTCTTTATCATCATCTCTCTGATACAGTTCGCCACCACATCTATCACATACACCTTCATTTTTTGGTGGTAATGTAAAAATATTATAATTTGCACTACAATTTTTACATAGACGTCTACCTGTTAGGCGTTTATATAAAATATCTTCTCTCACTGTAAAATCAACTACAGCATTTAATTTTAAATTATTCTTTTTAAAAATAAATTCAAGAGCGTCTGCTTGAGCAACAGTCCTTGGAAATCCATCAAGTAAAAAACCATTTTTACAATCAGGTTCTTTTATTCTGTCTTCAATTATTCCAACAATTATTTCATCAGGAACTAACAAACCCTTATCCATATAATCCTTTGCCTGTTTACCAAGCTCTGTCCCTTGTTTAACAGCAGCTCTTAAAATATCACCTGTAGAAATTTGTGGTATCTTATAAAATTTAATAAGTTTTTCAGAATAAGTACCCTTACCAGCTCCGGGTGGTCCCAGT
>JAOAAI010000006.1 GCA_026418955.1 Candidatus Goldiibacteriota bacterium
GTGGAGAACCAATGGGTATGGCATATTTATCCGCTATATACAACGATGTAAAATTTCCACCACATGACCCATGGTTATCTGGCTGGACGCTTAATTATTATTATTGGGGTCAATTGATGCTTGCAACACTTTCAAAACTTCTTGGTTATGAGCCTAGATTCACATATAATTTTTCATTATCGCTATTATTTGCATTATGTTTTGTTTCTGCGTTTACTCTTGTGTATAATATGATCAAAAAATACAGTTATGCATTATTTGGCGCATTTTTACTTGCGCTTTCTGGTAATTTTCATACGCTTGAATTTATATTAGATAAGATTGGCAATGCAAATAATTTATCACATTTTTTAGGCTCAATTTGGGTTTTCCAATTTATTTGGGATCCAACAAGAATTTATCCATCTCATGCTATTACTGAGATGCCATTCTTTTCATATCTTTATGGTGATTTACATGCACATAACATAGTGATTCCTGTTACTGTTTTTGGTTTTGCACTTATTTACAATGTTATATTACAGACAAATAAAACAATTTATTTTCATAAAACTTTTGGAGATTCTTGGGCTAATATTTTAATTTCTTTGTTTATGATTTCTCTTGTTCTTGGTGCAATGTTACCAATGAACACATGGAACTTTCCACCATTGCTTATTTTTATTGGGCTAACATTTATAATTATTGGGATAAATCTATTTAGAGATAGTTTTAAATTTTCCAGAAAAATAAAGCCTGAGATTTTAATAAATAACATTTTATTTTCTATTGGTGTTGCTATAGTTGCAACATTAATAGTTGCATTTGTTTCTTATTTATTATTTTTACCATTCCATTCAGAATTTCAATCGCCATATAAAACAGTTCCACATTTGATTTCAAAGGCGGAGCGAGTATCTTTGTATGGCATGTTTAAATACTTTTCTGTTTTCTTTTTTGTAATATTTGCATATATATATTTTGTTTTAAGCAAAGGAGTAGATAATTTTATTAAAAAAATATCATTGTCAAAGATTAAAATAAAAAAATTCAATTTTGATAAAATAATGCAAATTTTTGAAAAAATAGTAGATAAAATAAACAGCAACTTTAATTTGTCATTAAAATTTTATTTAACAGCGTTTTCTGCAATAGTATTTTTAATAGTTTTTGGATTTGTGCAGGATACTTTTGCTTTTTTATTTGTTATGGCTGTTGTAACATTGTGGGTTTTGTTTTTTACAAAAGACAGGAATGAAATTTTTTCTTTGCTTTTATTTTTTGTATCAGTTGGTAATATATGGGGTACAGAAATATATTTTGTTGCAGATGGCAGGATGAATACTGTTTTTAAATTTTATATGGTTGCTTGGACCATGCTTTCTATATCAATTCCTTATTTACTTTACAAAGTTTTAGAAAATTTAAAATTATTTTCAAATTTAAAAACAAATGATTGGTTATACATATTTGGAATTTTTATAACACTTCTTTTAATTTCTGTAGTTACTCGTATTTTTGATTTAAGAACTGTAAAACATAATTTTCATTATGTCTTAATAATTGTTGTTCTTTTTGGTTCAGTTTTTGTATATTTTATAAAACACAAATTAAGCAAATGGATATTTATTGGTTCTTTTATTTTTTTACTTTTCCCTGCACTACTATATCCAATACTAAGTTCCATAATAAAAATGGATATATGTTCTTTAGGTTTTAAGCAAAAGCCAAGAATTGACGGGATAGTATTTATGAAAGATTTAGAGCAACGTTATGGTTCATATCGTGATTATGATAAGTATGATTATCAGACAATAGAATGGATAAATAAAAATTTTAAAAAGATAGAGCCGATTTTGGAGATGCATGGAGAGTGGATGTATACTGGGTCGTCCAGAATATCCATATATACAGGTATGCCAACTTTTATTGGATGGGGTTATCAGGTTTCACAGCAAAGTGGACGTGATGGTGAAGTTAGATCGCGTATCAGAATGACAGAGTATATATATGCCGCTAAAGATTTAATAGATATTAGAAGGATGATGAAAGAATATGGTCTTAAATATTTTTATATTGGCACCATAGAAAAAAGATTGTTTCCCGATTGTATAAAACTTGCCGATATTGGAGAAGTTATATATCAGAACGAAGGTGCTACACTTTATAGGTTAAAAGAAGAATAAAAAGTTCAAAAAGGTAATCTAACAACATGAAAAATTTTCTTTTAGACATTGATATAAAAATTTTTAGATTCATAAATGGTACATTGTATAATCCTTTAGCAGAAAGGATAATGTGGATTTTTGCAAATGATGTTTTTTTAATTGCTGTTTTATTCCTGGGTTTTATTTATATTTTAAAAAAAGATATAATAAAAGGAAAAATAAATATTGCATTTGCATTATTGGCAATTATATTTACAAATATAATAAATTCCATGATATTAAAGAATATATTTAAAAGAAATAGACCGGCTGTGGATCTTAATGATGTTAATTTTCTAGTTTATATGAGAAAATTAAATTATGCTTTTCCTTCAACTCATACCGCTATGGTTACTGCACTTGTTATTGTGTTGTGGGATGATTATAAAGAGTTGCGTCCAATTTTATTTTTTTTTCTTTTACTTGTTGCTTTTTTCTGTATATACACTGGTGGACATTATCCATTTGATGTGCTGGCAGGTTTTATAGTTGGTTTTATTATTGGTATTTTTTTTAACTGGATAAAGAAAAAATATACTAATAGATATAATACAAGGCAAGGATATAAATGAAAAAAATTTTTATTTTATTTATATTTGTTTTCTTTTTTTATTTTAGTATTTTTTGTGAAGAAAAAATTATAAATGTTTTGTGTTATCATAAGTTTTATAATGTGGATGAAGTAATAGATGGAAAAAAGAAAGATCTCTTTTCTATATCTTCAGAAATATTTGAAGAACATTTAAAATTTTTAAAAGAAAATGGTTATAATGTTATTTCTATGAAAGAATATCTCTCTTTTCTTGATGGGGTTGGTTCAATCCCTGACAACTCTGTTATTATAACAATAGATGATGGATATAAATCTGTGTATGATATTGCATTTCCACTTCTTAAAAAATACGGATATCCTGCTACTATATATATATATAGTGTTTTTTTTGGTGGTAAAAATAATTTAAATGAAGAAAATATTAAAGAGATGTCAAAAT
>JAOAAI010000022.1 GCA_026418955.1 Candidatus Goldiibacteriota bacterium
CAGGTTCTACCTTACGGGCTTATTATCTTTATAAGTATTTAAGCAAAATTGATAAAGAAGTTGATTTTATAATGCCACCTTTCAAATCAATGATATTCATGCTGGACTTTTTTCTTTCACTTTTTTATTATTTTTTTAAACTTTTAAATAAACAGTATAAAATAATTATAATAATAAAACCATACCCAAATACTGTGCTGCCATGTCTGTTATATAAACTTAAAGGGACTAAAATTATCATAGATATAGATGATATGGATTGGGGCTATAGAAATAATTTTATTTCAAATATTATTAAATTTTTTCAAAATATATTAATTAAAGCGGGTGATTTCATAACATCACATAATACTGAATTGATTAAACTGATAAAAAAGAATAATCCGGAATTTGATAATAAAATTTATTATCTCAAACAGTGTGTTGATCTATCTATTTTCAAACGCGATTTAAAACGTACTGTAATAAAAGAGAAATTTAAAGATAGAAAAATACTTTTTTATATGGCTAATATGAATATTGCAAGCTATTTTGAAGATATACTCATTGCAATTTCAGGAATCAAAGAAAAATTTATTTTGATCGCTATTGGTGATGGCCCACTTTTAAATTATTATAAAAAAGTTGCAAAACGATTGAATTTATCAGATAAGATTATATTTACAGGAGCATGTGATTTGAAAACCACTGCGCAATATTTATCCGCAGCTGATTTGTGTCTTGTTTATTATAAGAATGTTTTAGTTAATAAATATAGAGCATCAATGAAACTCAGAGAGTATCTTGCCATGGACAAACCAGTGGTTGCAAATAATGTTGGAGAAATCAAAGATTTTAAAGATTATATTTATTTATCTGGACCTTCGCTTTCATCATTTGCTAAAGAGATAAAAAAAAGAATAAAAAATCTTGATAAAAGACATAAAAAAGGTTATAAATTTATATACAGTAATTATAACTGGGAAATAGAAGCAGAAAAGTTTTATAAATTTTTAATTGAAACTTTTAAAAATAAAATTTAAAGTTATAACAAAGGGGTATTATGCAGGAAGCAAGATTTTATAAAAAAGAACCGGTCGGAAAAACCAGATGTCTTTTGTGTCCACATAGATGTTTTCTTGCTAATAATAAAACAGGTAGATGTCTTGTGCGCGTGAATAAAGATGGTATCCTTTATACAAAAATATATGGAGAAGTGTCATCATATGCGATGGATCCAATAGAAAAAAAACCACTTTATCATTTTTATCCAGGTAGTTTTATTTTTTCTGTTGGCTCTTATGGATGCAATTTTAAATGCACTTTCTGTCAGAACTGGCATATATCACAACAAGAAGTTGCAACTGAAAGATTTTCTCCAGATGATTTAATTGAAATTGCTTTAAGTAATAATTCAATAGGTATTGCCTATACATATAATGAACCGTTTATCTGGTATGAATTTGTATATGATACTGCAAAAATAGCAAAAGATAAGAATTTAAAAAATGTTCTTGTAACTAATGGATTTGTAAATGAAGAACCATTAAAGGAAATATTGCCGTATATTGATGCGATGAATATTGACCTAAAAGC
>JAOAAI010000032.1 GCA_026418955.1 Candidatus Goldiibacteriota bacterium
TATATGGGATGGTAAAAATAAAGAACATAAAGAGGTGTCATCTGGAGTGTATATATATAAAATCTCAGCTGTCTCCATTGATGGTGAATATGCAGAAACGATGGGAAAAATGAGTGTGGTAAAGTAAAAAATTTTAGATGCCAAATGGCATTAATTTACTAATTTTTTGATAATAAAATTTTTCTTCAAGAATAGTAAACTATTTTAGATAGTTCAAAATAAAAAATATCTAACATTATTATCGAACATAGTTTGCGAACATCAGTAATGAACATATTTATGGTACAATTTTTATGTCTTCAAATTATATTGCAAGCATTCAGGAAATTGTGATATACTTATAATTCCTTTAATATCTGAGCACTGGAGGTATTTATGGTTTTTTATGGAACCACAATATTATGTGTGAGACGTGGTAACAAAGTGGTGATGGGTGGAGATGGGCAGGTAACATTTGATAATACAATTATGAAAAAAACTGCAAAAAAAGTTAGAGTAATAGAAGGTAAAAATAAAATATTGGCTGGTTTTGCTGGTTCTGTTGCTGATGCTTTTACTTTATTTGAAAAATTTGAAGCAAAGTTAAAAGAGCATAACTGGCAATTGCAAAGAGCTGTAGTTGAACTTGCCAAGGATTGGAGAACTGATAAAATATTAAGACGTTTAGAGGCAATAATGGCGGTTGCGGATAAAGAAAATTCATATATTTTATCAGGAAACGGCGAAGTCATAGAACCAGAAGATGGTATAATTGCAATTGGTTCTGGTGGGGCATATGCTCTTGCTGCAGCAAGAGCTATGATGAAATTCACTGAAAAATCTGCTCGGGAAATAGTAGAAGAGTCACTTAAAATTGTATCAGATATATGTATTTATTCTAATGATAGTATTACTGTGGAGGAACTGTGAAAGAAAAACAAATAGAACTTACACCAAAACAGATTGTGGAATTGCTTGACAAATTCATAGTAGGTCAGGATGCTGCTAAAAAAGCAGTTGCCGTTGCTCTTCGTAATAGAATAAGACGCCAGAAACTTCCAAAAGAACTCCAAGATGAGGTGATGCCCAAAAATATACTTATGATAGGACCAACTGGTGTTGGTAAAACAGAAATTGCAAGAAGGCTTGCCAAAATTGTAAAAGCGCCTTTTTTAAAGGTGGAAGCATCAAAATACACTGAGGTAGGGTATGTTGGCAGAGATGTAGAGTCAATGATAAGGGATCTTGTTAAAATAAGTGTCAATATGGTTCGTGAAGAGCATATGGAAGAAATAAAAGACAAGGTAGAAAGTGTTGTAGAAGAACGGTTATTAGATCTTTTAGTTCCTCCACTTAAACAAAATAAAAAAGGTTTTGCCATGGAAGAGGATTTTGAAAAGATAAAAGAAGAAAAAGAACAATTCAATGAAACTCGGGAAAAGATGAAGCAGATGCTTGTAACCGGGCAGTTGGAAGATAGAATGGTTGAGATGAGTGTGCGGGAAAAGCAAATGCCTTTGGTTGAAATTTTTGCAGGCGCTGGGATGGATGAGATAGGTATAAATATGCAGTCAATGATGGAAGGGCTTGCGGGTGCAAAAGTCAAAAGAAAAAAAATTCCAGTGAAAGAGGCAAGAGAGATAATAAGAAATGAAGAGATGCAAAAAATGATAGATATGGACAAAGTTATTAAAGAAGCCATAGAAAAAGCAGAAAATTCAGGAATAATTTTTATTGATGAAATTGATAAAATTGCATCAAGTGTGAAATCACAGTCTGGACCTGATGTTTCCAGAGAAGGTGTGCAGAGAGATTTATTACCAATAGTAGAAGGCACCACAGTTATAACTAGATATGGTCCTGTAAATACCGATCATATACTTTTCATTGCTGCAGGAGCATTTCATATTTCAAAGCCATCTGAT
>JAOAAI010000200.1 GCA_026418955.1 Candidatus Goldiibacteriota bacterium
TTTTATAATGGCTTTCATAGCATCTTTACTTTTAGGAGTTGTAATGGGAGCGCAGGAAACAATAATGAAAGCAGCAATCGCTGATATTACACCAATAAAAAAACGTGGAACTGGATATGGTATTTTTAATTTTTCTTTTGGTTTGGCTATGCTTATTGGAAGTTATTTGGCAGGACTGCTATATGATATTTCAGTTAATTATTTAATATGGTTTATTGTTATTTTACAGATAATTGCAATTATTTTATTTGTTGTAATGAAGTATGAGATAAATAAAAAAATAATTAAATAAATACAAATAATAATAATTGGAGAAATATATGTTATTAAAAAATAAAAAGGGGAATTCTTGTTTATTAAATTTTAAACTTAAATATATTAACTTAAGTGAGTTACTGCCTGCAAATGAATTTAAATTTATTAAAAAAATAGGAAAATATGCTGATAAATTTGGGATAAATGCCTATCTTGTTGGTGGCTTTGTGAGAGATTTATTTATAGGCAAAAAAGACATAGATATTGATATCACAGTTGAAGGCGATGGAATTAAATTTACAGAATTCCTTGCTCGTAAATTAAATTCACCATATAAATGTTTTGATAAATTTAGAACAGGGAAGATATTTTTAAAAAATAAATTTAATAATAAATTTAATATTGATATAACTAGTGCGAGAAGTGAATATTACCGACAACCAGCTGCATTACCAGTGATAAATTTTTCAGATTTACACAAAGACTTATACAGACGCGATTTCACTATAAATGCAATGGCGATTCAGATAAACAAAAAAAATTTCGGTAGATTTATTGATTTTTTTAATGGATATAGAGATTTAAAAGATAAAGTAATAAGGATACTTCATAACAAAAGTTTTGAAGATGATCCAACAAGAATATTACGTGCAATACGTTTTGAGCAGCGATTTGGTTTTATTATAGAGAAAAACACTTTAATTTCACTTAAAAAGGCGTTGAAACAAAATATTTTTGATAAAGTACCAGGTGAAAGATTAAGAGATGAAATTTTATTGATTTTAAAAGAAAAGGATGCAATTAAAATAATAATACGAGGACGTAAATTGGGCATTTGGAAAAAACTTTTACCTGGGTTTAAATTCAATAATAAAATTAAAAAATTATATGAAAATATCAGTTTATTTATTAAAAAACAGGTTTTTGAAAATATTGATATAGATTGTGTTTTTTTCATATTATTTTCATGTTTTTTTGACTTAACGCAAACAAATAATATGCTTATTAGATTAAAATTAAAAGGAGAATGGCAAAAAAAAATTATTAATATTAAAAAAAATGAAAAGATTATTTATAAACGATTAAAACATTTTAAAAGTAATATTAGACGCTTGTTTGTTTTTTTTAAAAATTTTAGTAAAGAAGAGTTGTTTTTTATTGTTTTAATCCATGGCAAATCTATATACAAAACAGTTGAAAAATATTTAAAAGTTTATATTAATATAAAATCAAATATAACAGGAGAAGATTTAAAAAAACTTGGAATAAAACAAGGACCTATTTATAGTGAAATTCTTCAAAAAGTGCTCATTGAGAAAGTAGCGGGTAAAATTAAAACAAAAGAACAGGAAATAGAATTTGTAAAAAGAATAATTAAAAGGAGGTAATTAGTATGGATGTTTTTGAAGCAATAAAAGAAAGAAGAAGTATAAGAAAATATAAAAAAAATG
>JAOAAI010000187.1 GCA_026418955.1 Candidatus Goldiibacteriota bacterium
TCCTTTTATTATTGTAGTAACAAATCCACTTGATATTATGGCTTATACTGTATATAAAATACTTGGTTTTTCAAGAAAAAGAGTGCTCGGCATGGCGGGAGTTCTTGATACATACAGATTTATACATTTTATACAGAAAAAACTAAATACAAATACATTAAATATAAAGACAATAATACTTGGTTCCCACGGTGATACAATGGTACCCGTATCTTCTATTACACAAGTGGGAGATAAAAGATTGGTAGATATATTAAGCCATAATGAGATAAAAGAACTTGAAGAAAAGACAAAAAATGGCGGAGCAGAAATTGTTTCATTACTAAAAACCGGTAGTGCATATTATGCACCTGCTGCATCCACTGTACGTATGATTGAAGCAATAATAAGAGATGAAAATATTGTTTTACCATGTTCTGTATATGCGGAAGGTGAATATAACATAAAAGATATTTTTATAGGGCTTCCTGTGGTTTTAAATAAAACAGGATTTGATAGAATTGAAGAAATCAATCTGACCGAAGAAGAAAAAGCTAATCTGAAAAAATCAGCGGATGCAATAGCAGAGCAAATTAATAAAATAAAAGATAAACTTTAAAAATGAGAATTATACAAGAAAAACAAATAATAGATACAGTTGCAAAACTAGCAATTGATGCCAATTATTATTTACCTTATGATGTTGTGGCTGTTATTAAAGAATTTGCAAAAAAAGAAAGAAATAAGAAAGCAAAAAATGGTCTTTTTAAAATTATTGAAAATTATAAAAAAGCTAAAAAAGGTATTTATCCATTATGCCAAGATACAGGTATTGCAGTTGTATTTGTTGAAATTGGAAATAATGTTTGTATAAATGGAGATATATATCGAGCAATTAATAAAGGTATAGAAATAGGATATGAAAAAGGATATTTACGTAAATCAACTACTGAACCATTAAAACGAAAAAATTTTGGTACAAATACTCCTGCTATTATACATCTTGAAGTTGTTCCTGGTTCAAAAATTAAAATATCTTTAATGACAAAAGGAGCAGGAGCAGAAAACAAATCAAATATTAAAATGTTTACACCTACAGAAGATATAGAAGAGATAATTCAATTTGTAATTGACACAGTAAAAAATGCTGGTGCTTCTGCTTGCCCACCTTATATAATAGGTGTAGGTATAGGTGGTAATTTTGAAACTGCACCATTGCTTGCAAAAAAAGCATTATTGAGAAATATTAAGGATTTTAATAAAAATAAAGAGATTGCAAATCTTGAAAAACTTTTATTAAAAAGGATAAATGAATTAAAAATTGGAGCATTTGGCTTTGGTGGAGATACAACAGCCATTGCTGTGAAGGTTGAGACCATGCCGTGCCATATTGCAAGTTTGCCTGTTGCTGTAAATATTCAATGCCATAGTGCAAGGCATAAAACAATAATAATTTAAAATTTTTTATGATAAATAAATTGTTTATAATATAGTTTAATTTATTTTTATAAAAGATTATATAAAAAAAATTAATGGAGGTTTTTATTAAATGAAAAAAATAACCACTCCACTGACAATGGATGTTATTGAGGACTTAGAAGCTGGTGATGAGGTATATATCAATGGTAAAATATACACTATGCGTGATGAGGCACATAAAAGAATAGCTGAAATGATAACAAACAAACAAAAACTACCATTTGATTTAAAGAATCAGGTTGTTTATTATTGTGGACCAACTCCAGCAAAAGATGGCCATATAATTGGTTCATGTGGTCCAACAACCTCTTCAAGGATGGATAAATATACACCACTTTTATTAAAAAATGGTCTAAAAGGCATGATTGGAAAAGGAGAAAGATCAGTAGAAGTAAAAGATGCAATAAAAAAATATAAAGCGGTGTATTTTTCTGCACTTGGTGGTCTTGGTGCTTTGTATGCTGATAATATAAAACAAGCAAAAGTTATTGCATTTCCTGAATTAGGTCCAGAAGCTATTTATGAATTAGAAGTAGAAGATTTTTATGCAATTGTTATTAATGATGCTCATGGTAATGATTATTATGTAATGAATCAATATAATTAATATTAATATTTATAAATATTATTATCCTGCATATATTTTATTTAGAAATTTGTTTTCTTTTTTGGAGAAAATATATGTATAAAATAGTAAAAAAAGAGATTTTAGCAAAGGATATAAAATTGATAGGAGTTGAAGCTCCTCATATCACTTATAATGCAAAAGCAGGTAATTTTGTTGTGGTAATAGTTGATGAAAAAGGAGAAAGAGTTCCCCTTACGATTTATGATTGGGATAAAGAAAGAGGAATAGTTTATATAATATTTATGGAAGTTGGAACATCAACAAAGAAACTTGGACTTTTAAACGAAGGCGATTACTTATATGCAATTGCTGGTCCTTTTGGAAAGCATTTTAATATACAAAATTACGGTAATGTTGTAATCATTGGCGGTGGTGTTGGTACACCTGCAATTTTTCCAATTGCGCGTGATTTAAAAAAGTCAGGAAATAAAGTTTTATCAATAATGGGTTTTAGAACAAAAGAACTTGTAATACTTGAAAAAGAGATGAAAAGTGTATCTGATAAAGTTATAATTGCCACAAATGATGGTTCTTATGGTAAAAAAGGATTAGTAACTGATGCATTACAAGAATTAATTTATGAAAAAGAAAAAATAGATTTAGTTATTGCAATTGGACCTGTTATTATGATGAAGGCAGTTTCAGATTTGACAAAAATTTATAATTTAAAAACAATAGTAAGTTTGAATGCAATAATGATAGATGCAACTGGTATGTGTGGTGGTTGCAGAGTAACAGTTGGTGGAGAGATTAAATTTTCATGTGTTGATGGACCTGATTTTGATGGTCATTTAGTTGATTTTGATCAGTTATTGTTAAGATTATCAGCATATAAAGACAAAGAACAGGAATCACTCACGTATTGCAGATTAAATAAAAAGATTGAGGAAAATAAAAATGTCTGAAGAAAAAATTCCAAAAGCAAAAAGACCAAGAGTTATAATGAGAGAACAGGAAGTTGAAAAAAGAATAAAAAATTTTTATGAAGTTCCACTTGGTTATACAGAAAAAGAAGCAAGAGAAGAAGCAGATAGATGTCTTCAATGTAAAGACCCAAAATGTATTCAAGGTTGTCCTGTAAATATAAATATTAAAGAATTTATTTATAAAATATCTAAAGGTGATTTTAGCGGTGCAATTGAAACCATAAAAAGGGATAATAGTTTACCTGCAATCTGTGGCAGAGTTTGCCCACAGGAAGAACAATGTGAATTAGCATGTGTAATGCAAAAAACAAAGAATCCTATAAATATTGGTGGACTTGAGAGATTTGCTGCTGACTGGGAAGCTGAAAATATTGAAATTAAAGTCCCTGAGATATATAAAATAAAAGATAAAGAAGGCAATACTATAAAAATGGCAATTGTTGGCTCAGGTCCAGCAGGTTTAACGGTTGCTGGTGATCTGGCTAAGATGGGATATGAACCAACAATTTTTGAAGCGCTTCATATACCAGGTGGAGTATTAGTTTATGGAATACCTGAATTTCGTCTTCCTAAAAGAATTGTTGCACGAGAGGTTGAATACTTAAAGAAGTTAGGTGTAAAATTTGAATTTAATGTTGTAATAGGGAAAACTTATACGCTTAATGATCTTTTTAAGATGGGATTTAAAGCTATTTTTATTGGAGTAGGAGCAGGGACTCCTGTTTTTTTGGGAATACCGGGAGAAGAATTAAAAGGAGTTTATTCTGCAAATGAATTTTTAACACGTGTAAATGCAATGAAATCATATCTTTTCCCTGAATATGATACACCTTTAAAGATGGGGAAAAGAGTGGTTGTAATTGGAGCAGGTAATGTTGCAATGGATGCAGCAAGATGGGCAAGACGTTTGAAAGATGTGGAAGAAGTTCATATAGTATATAGGAGATCGGAAGCAGAGATGCCA
>JAOAAI010000194.1 GCA_026418955.1 Candidatus Goldiibacteriota bacterium
TATTTCCAACACAAATTGATTGAGGACTTATGACTCGCTGACCAGGAGAAGCAGTAACCACATATCTACTTTTCCATGTGTTATAATTATTCAATAAATTAGAAGCACTATAGGAAGTAATCCTAATACCGTATGAATATGATCTATCAATTGGAAATGGATAATTTGTTCCAGAAAAAATAAAAGAGAAAATTAATAGAACGAAAAAAAAGATAGAAATAATATATTTTATTAGTTTGATTTTTATTAATTTCACAAAATTATCACCACCCTTAATTTTTTATTAATAAAATTATTTAGTTAAATAAATAAATTAAATTTACATAATATATTATATATTAAATTTTTTAAATTGTCAAATAAAATTAAATAGGAATTTGGGAATAAGGAAAGACATGGTATACACTTGAAAAAATTAAAAATATTGAATAAAGAAAGGCTAAATGCTCTTAAAAAAATAATAAAAGAAAAAAATAGAAAGGAAGAGAAAAGAAAAAATACAAGTCCTCAGGCGCTGAACAGGTAAAAATCCTCGCAGAATTACCCCAATGTCCCGATACCATAAGAAAAATATGGCGCCAGGCTGGCTTTAAACCAAGAAAACGCCAGAAAAAATACGTCACTAAAAAAATTTTCCCAATATCAAAAAGTTGTTCTCACTATTTAAACAAATTGATATTGATGTGAAATATCTTAATGACTTTTTGCCTATGAAACGCTATAGCCTTCCTTTTTTCCAGTATACTATAAGAGAAGTTACTTTCACTTTGTCTTTTGGGATTTTGCTTATGAAATCGCCTCTACAATTCCGTTATCTTCTTAAATTATATTATTCAATTCATCCTCTTTTTAGGTATAGATTTATCCTAAATTACTCTAAAACCCATAAACGGTGTGGAATTCATCGGTAATGTCAATGCCAAAAAAATATCTGTTTTCACAAAGACAGCCATGCATTACAATATTACTCATTCTACTATACCACGTGGTGTTCACAGATTTTAAGCTGATGTGGACTTTACATAACATTAAAAAAATTGAATTCTTTGATATTGAAAACTTTTATGGATTGCAGGATTTTCTTAACAAAGCTTTTACTCATCAACTTTTCTTTAATCTTTGCCATCTTAACACTTACAAAGAAAATCAAACTCTCTGGGATATCATTAATGAAAAAAAAAACCAGACCTATCCAAAAATGTTTGTATGTTACCTCCGATTATTTTTGACAAAATGATTTCTAACAAGTATATGGCTAGTGTATACCATGTGTCTAATAATTCCTAATTAAATAAATTTTTAACTAAATTTCCCCAATCTTGCTGATTTTTAAAAAAATATTATTTAGTTACAATAATACTCTTTTTAATAACTCTTGTTCCAATCTGAATATATACGAAATAAACCCCTTCGCTAACTATTTCATTTCTATCACTTTTTCCTTCCCATGTTGCTTCATATATTCCCCTTGATTTCTCTTCATTTAATATTTTACTCACAGGTCTTATATTTTTATCATAAATTACAATTTTAACAAAAGTTGTATCATCAACAATAAATCTTATTATTGCTTTATCTCCCTTTAATGGATTTATAACATTATTAGCAACAATTGCCTTTTCCTGAATAAGTAATGGATTGTATGGAATAGGTGGAACAGGTGTTACTTTAGCAGCTACCATACCTGGTTGTATTGCATCAATTTTTTTAACATTATAATCTTGCCTAGGCTTTTCCTCAATTTTTTCTTCTTTAATTTCAATTGAATTCATGGCTGTTTTTATATCTTTTTCCTGTATTTGGTGATTATTCATAATATTTTCATGTTTATCCAAAATATTTGTATTTTTTTTGACAATTTCAGTTGTTGTTTTATCAGATTCATTATTTTTTTGTAATATTTCATTACTTTTTATTTGTTGAGTAGTTATCTGTGATTCAACATTTGGAGGCAAATCAGACAATTTGACTATGTTATTATCAAATGTATTATATATAAGGAAGAGAGAAATAAAAAGAATAAGTCCAAAAGATGCTGCATATGCAAATATTCGGCCAAAATTAAATGAAAAAACTGGCTTTTTGTATACTTTTCCTAATATTTGGGACATTATTTTTTCTTCCAAAAATGGTGGAATATTATAAATAAGTGTTTCTGTTACATTTTTTATTTTTTCCATCTTTTTTAAATAAATATTACAATTTTCACAGGTTTTGATATGAATATCTAACTGTATTTTATCATTATCAGATATTTCACCGTCTATATTTTCCATTATCAATTCTTTAAATTTTTTACAATTCATATTATTACCTCTCCTTTCATTAACATAAATTAAGACAACATACTTATAAAAAAGTTTCGGTAGAAATTCATATATTTTAAATAATACCTTCCTTTTCCAGTTTATGTCTTAAATTTTCTCTTGCTCTAAATAGCTTTGATTTTACAGCAGGAACTGAGATTTTCATTATTTTTGCGATTTCCTCATACGACAATCCATCAATATCCCTTAAAATTATTACTGTTCGCTGCTCAGCAGGTAACGTCTTTATGTTTTCATAAATTGCGTTTCGTAAATTTTTTTGTTTAAAAATATTATCCGGTTCTTTTTCCTCATTCTCTCTTATATCTTCAATGATTTTTCTTGTCTCATCGTTCTCATCATCTATTTCTTCAACGACATTGGCTTTCAAACGTTTCATCTGCTTTAGTTTATTTTTACAGGTATTTACTGTAATTCTGTAAATCCATGTTGAAAGTTTACTATCGCCTCTGAATCTACTAAGATTATTAAAAATATTAATAAATATTTCCTGAGTTACATCCTCTGCCTCTTGAGCATTTCTTAAAAAATTTCTTGAATGATTGTAAATTACATTCTTGTACTTTTTTATTATTTCTCTAAAATATTCCTTTTCACCTTTAATTATTTTCCTTATCAATTCTTTTTCATCCATTTTATTTTACCTGTCATTTAATTGAAAATTATTGTAATCGTAAACATATGTACATTATCAGATAAAAAATACGGCTGATAGGAGTAATCAATCTTTAACTGTTGAAAAGTGACACCAGCTCCTAATGAAAGTCTACCTTCTTCTCTGCCAAATATATAGCCATATCTAAAAACAAAAAAATTCTGATGCATAACCTCAAGTCCAAATGATGTTTCACTACCTTCACTTTCATTTAAAAAAATACGTTCTTCAATTAATATATATATCTTATAAATATCCAAATAATGAAAAATTTCAGATGTATAACCCATGCGTGCTATAAAAGGATATAGACTTTGTTCTTTGAAATACGCTGTTGAAATTCCTAAATTTTCAAATGATAGTCCCAGTATATAATTTCTTTCGATATTTCTATATATGCACCCTAGATTAAATGTTATGCCATAAACCGAGTTTTTATTAAATTTACTCAGAATCAGTTTTGCATTCATACCTGCGCTTATGTTCTCCTTTATATCAATTGAAAAAATTGAGCCCAATAAAGTGTCATAATTTTCTATCTGTTCGATTGGATAACCATTTTCATCTGTTCTGTATAAATCACTATTGGCTGAAAATAAAAAATTAAATCCAATATTCGTCTTTTCGTTTAATGGAAATGCATAAAGTATATGTTCATAATAGGTATTAAAAACAGAGACAAAATGAGAAAATAAAATATGGGTTTTTTGTATACCAGAGAGTGTAGCTGGATTTACAATAGAAGCGCCAGGGTTGCTGTAATTTGCAGCATATGTATTTCCAAGAGATGTTTCTCTTGCCATTAAACTTACAAGTAAAAATTGTCCAGTGGTAAATGAATAAATGAAGTTTGAAAAAAAACAAAATAAAAATAATATAAAAAATTTTTTAATAAAATACATTTGCCATTTATACAGAATCTCTTATGATCAATTCAGGTTCAAAACTGATTATTTTATTCTCTGAGTCCGTCTTACCTTCAAGCATCTCAAGAAGTAATTCAAAAGAACGCATACCCATCTGCATAATTGGCTGTCTTACTGTTGTAAGTGATGGAGTTGTTAAATTTGAAATATATACATCATCATAACCAACTATTCCTATATCATCAGGAATTCTAACACCTTTGTTTTTGGCAGCATCCATTATTCCTATGGCTGTTATATCACCGGCTCCACAAAAAATACCATCTATTTTATTATCCTTCTCAAGAATAATGTCAAGTATTTCTTCTCCTTCTTCAAAGGAATAATTTAAAACATTGATTACATTATCTTCATTATATGGTATACCATATTTATTCAATGCCTCTTTATAACCCTTTATTCTTTCTTCTGCATTCAATCCTTTTTCACCTACAACAAGTGCAATGTTTTTCCTACCTTTTTTAATCAAATACTCAGTGGCAAGAAATGCTCCTTTTATATTATTAAATTTCACAGTCGGTGCTCCTTCAACCAATTCTTCTATAAAAACTACAGGAACACCTTCCCTTTTGAAATCTTCAATAATTTTTGGATCAGCCTTTAAACTAATAATAATAAGTCCATCAGCTCTTCTTTCATAATAAATTCTTTGCAATAAATCTGCCTCTTTTTCTTCTAGTCCTCTTGTTGAATAAAGAATTAAATTGTACTGAGTGTTCCTGAGCACCTGTTCTATTCCACGTACCGATTCTAACGCAAAAAGTGAAGCAAAAAAGGAAGCCACTACTCCTATATTATTTGTCTTTCCTTTAACCAAAGATCTACCTATATAATTTGGGTGATAATTCATCTCTTTTATTGCTTCCAAAACTTTTTCTCTTGTTTTCTGACTTATTTTTGGATTATTATTTATTACCATTGAAACAGTTGCAGGTGTTACACCAACTTTCTTTGCAACATCCTTTATTGTAACCCTCATTTTTTAAGCCTCCTTTTTATAAAATTATTTTACATCCCATTTTGTATTTTCAATAAATTCTTTTAATTTCTGATTATTAGGGTCTATCTGCAAAGCAAGTTCATAAACCTTTTTGGCAGATTCTTTTTTTCCGAGCCTAAGGAAACATGCGCCCATTCCCATATATGCCTGTGCATTATTTCTATATCTTTTTAAGCTCTCAGAAAATTTCAATATTGCTTCTGCATATTTTTTATTATATAAAAGTTCATAACCCTCTTTATAATATCTCATTGCTTCTTGTTTATTTTCAAAATAATTAGTCTCAGGAGGTCCAAACATTTTAGCGGTTACAGCAATTCTATGTGATTCACCAAGATCTCCATATGGAACAAATGCATAATCAAAATCAAACTGAAAATTTTCATTTAAGGTTAATCTATAACCAGCACCTATGGTTAATCCAGCCAGCAATCCAAGATCGCTTCCAAATTTATATCCTAAGCGTGCAGCCAGACTATGAAATTTATTTAAAACCCAGTATTTTTCACCACCAAAATTAACCTTTGTTGATTGTTCTATAGGATAATAAATAAGATCTATTGCAAGTGCGGAGTCATTATCTACAAATTTAAAATAACCTTCATCGGTAAAAGGTAATAAAATATTCATAAAAGAGAATCTGTAACCAAAGCCAAATTTAATAGCAAACGGCAGAGCTGGTCGTTCAGTTGCTATCCCAGCATTTAAAACCATAAGTCCAAATGAATAATTTTCATATTTAGGATAATAAAGCAACCCCAAGTTAGTGCTAAAACCATTTCCTGTATCTTCATAAATATTTTCCATTGTAACATTTATATTCAATCCAGCATATAAATCAGCAAATGGAGAATTATTGCCTACAATTTCTGATAATTTTTTTCCGTAAGCAAGTGTAATATTTATATCTGAT
>JAOAAI010000070.1 GCA_026418955.1 Candidatus Goldiibacteriota bacterium
ATTGCCGCGCAAAGATACATTTATATCCAGATTTCCTGGAGTATAATTTTCTATTTTTATTGGCTTTTGTTTTATATTAATATTTGTGGCTATCACTGAACCAGCAGGAACATTATTAAAAAATTCATCAATGCTTTTAAATATTGGTTTTTCTTTATTTATAAATATTAGTTTTTTATTATTTTCTTCTATAAATTGTGTATTCTCGGGAATCTTGAAAAAAGGTAAAAACATTGGCTTATAAAGGTAATTCCACCCTTCTTTATTTTGCGCACCTATATAAAATCCAGGAAAATTTTCTAAAAAATTATCTTTAAATCTCAATTTTAAAATAATATTTTTTGTAAAAAATAAAATTTTTATATTCATATATACTATAGCACTTTTTAATTCTTTATAATTTAATTTCTTAAAATTTATTGATTTTGTTAATCTTTCTTCTGGTAATAATTCGCTAATTTTCTTAGAATTAATTTTATTTACTGAACCAACGTCTAAAAAATAATCTCTTTCAAAATATATAAAATTGTTTAAAAAATTTTTATAAATATAAAAAGATAAAATTATTAAATAAATAATATTTATCAACAACAAATAAAAATCATATTTATTAATTTTAAATTTTATTTTCATTTTATCTTATAAATTCCTTGTAATTTTTCAAAATCATCCCGTAAAAATTTACTATTAACAAAAAAATTATCATGGATTGCTATTCTTTTTATTTTTATATTTGACTTTAATTCATCAATATCTATGAATATATTTTTATTATCTAAACTATTAATGATATCATCAAAAAAAATGTTTTTATTTTTTAATCTTCTTTTATATATATTAATTAAATCTGGACGTAAAAAAAATGCTAATTTATCCATCCACAAAACAGCAGAACCAGATGAAATTTCACTATACTTTTGTAAGGTTATTTTTTTAATTTCCCTATAGCCTGTTTCTCTATTAATATTATTTATAATATAAAAAGAAATTACCATACATATAATAATTATACCTATTAAATTATATTTTTTATTGATTTTAAATAACAAATTAACTTGATTTTCTATAAAAAATATAATCAAACTTATATTTATTGTATATGAAAACGGATATAAAAACCTAAAATTAAAGTCATCAAAACGAATTCTAAATCTTGAATAAGTAATAAATAAAAAATAAAATATTGCTATAACAAAAAAAACAAAACTCATTTTGAAAAATAATGAATTTTTGCTTAAAATAATATATTTTTTATTTTTAAAATAACTAAATATAAAATCAATAGTGATGAATATTACAAAAATACCGAAAAAAGAAATTGTTATAACATAAAATTGCTCTTTTAGTGTAATTATTAAATTATTAAATATTATCGTAAAATGTTCTGCTGGATATCTTTCTCCCATGAAAGTTTTTGAATGAATTTTATTATTGAATAAATATAATAAAAAAAATATAAGAAATATAAAATTTATTATTATTAAATGAAAAATTTTGTTTTTATTATTGAAATCATATATTTTAAATAAAATTATAAACAATAATATTATAAATAAAACGCAGCATGAAAAAAAACCAATATATCTCATTAAAAATAAAAATATCATTGATAATAAAAGATTAACATAATTTAATTTGTTGAGACTCTTTTCATTTAAGACATCATATACACTAATACCAAACCATAATAGTCCTAATAAAAATGGCTGTTCGCTCCAAGTGAAAAAAAATATTTTTAAAAAAGAATCATTTATTAATGATAAAGCAAATAACCATGCATATTCATTGAATCGCAATTTAAATATCAATAATATAAAAAAAATTATTATTATTGAAAGTATTTTTGATGCTAAATATACATCAACTTTTGTTATAAAAGCAACAATAGCAATTAATACTGGGTAACCAATAGGCCATAAATTAAACCAACTTTTATCATCACCAGCTAATTTATCTATATAAAACCAATTACCATTTAAAATACTTTGAGCCGCTCTTAAATAATAGGCTGAATCAGGAGAAATTCCATAGTTAAAAAAATACGAATTTAATAACACATATAAAGATAAAAAAATAAAAATAGTAATATTTATTAAATCAAATCTGTTAAAAACTATTTTGGGGCTATTATGTTTGTTAATCATAATTATTTTTTAAATTTAAAATTATTTAAACCCTCTATATACTGTCACTTTTATCCAATCCACTGGTATTGTATATGATTTGTATTTCTCATCTCCTAAATGTCTTGCGTTTAGCATTATACTCAATTTTCCATCTTTAACAT
>JAOAAI010000138.1 GCA_026418955.1 Candidatus Goldiibacteriota bacterium
GTTATATACTTTGCAATTGCTGAACCAAGTTGATAATAAGCAATAATAACTGGATTTAAAAAATATCCTAAAATCAATTTATCTATATTATTATTTATTTGAATTGCTATTCTTGAAAATAATAGTTTAATACTAATACCTAACATTATTTTTAATTTTGTCAAACTGAAATATTTAAAACTAATTCTAAGGGGGGGGAAAACCATTTTAGTAAAAAATGCTAAAATTATAGATTCAAATAATGTTGTTGTCATCTGAACAATAACAATACCTTTTATTCCATAACCTGTAAATAAAACAAAAACCATCAATGCGGCTCTAATATAACTAATAATAATATGTAAAATATTATTTACATAAAAAATATTAAATCCACCCATAAGATATGCAAAACCAGTTATTATAAAATTTATCAAAAAAAAATAAATACTTACTGTTAAAATAAAATGTGTTGTTTCAATATTTTGCTTATCAACCTTAAAAAAAATACTAACGATATTATTTTTTAAAAACAAATATAAAATCCCAATAATAACAGAAATCACAAAATAAAAGACAATTAATGTATTACAGATTTCGTTAATATCTTTTTCTTCTTTTTTGGGATCAAATTTTGGCACTAATATTGAAACCGATGAAGACATCTGCATATTTGCAAAAATTTCAATAAATATCAGTATAGTACCTGTTAAAACCCAAATACCATAAACTTCTTTCCCAACATATTTCAAAATTAAAGGGGTAAGAAAAAATAAAAGTGGTAATGTCAAGATAAAATATAAAATATTAGTTATTGAATTCTTTTTCAATCGTTCTTTTAATGGTTCATTAATAAATTTAAAATTACCACCTGATTCATTATCTATCAATACACATCTCCTTTAACTTGTTTTTAATAATTTATATAGTTCAAACAATGCCATCTGACTAGCTCTTGCACGCACAACATCACGCAACCCGCCAAAATTAAATTTAAAAATTTTTATATCTCCTTTAAAATCAATTGCAATATAAACGAGTCCGACTGGTTTTTCTACTGTCCCACCATCAGGACCTGCAATACCAGATATTGCAATTGCAATGTCAGAGCCAAATTTCTCCCTGCATTTTTGTGCCATTTGCCTTGCACATTCTTCACTAACTGCTCCATATCTTTTTATAGTTTCTGCTGAAACTCCCAGTAAATTTATCTTTGACTCATTTGAGTAGGTATTTACTCCTCCCAAAAAATATAAAGAACTTCCAGGTATATTTGTAAGGCGATAAGATAAAAGTCCTGCTGTGCATGACTCAGCAGTTGCAATGGTTAATTTTTTATCTTTTAATAAAATTGCCACCTTTTCTTCCAGTGTTTCATCATCTTCACCAAAAATATTATCTGAAAGCCGATTATAAACTTCTCTTTTAAGTTTTTCTATCAAAGAAATTGCCTGTTCTTTATTTTCTGCTTTAGCAGTTAAACGAATTTCAATTTCTGTTTGATGTGCAAGTATTGCAACTGTTGGATTTTTTGACTCAATAAAAATATCCTTTATTTTTTCATCTATGAGTGATTCTGGTATTCCTGTTAGTTTTATTCTTTTTGAAAGAATTATAAATTTTCCAGCACCATATTTTTCAATTAAATATGGTATAAGCCCTGTTTCAATCATTGGTTTCATCTCAGCAGGAACACCTGGAACACAGGCAATGATTCTTGAATTGTGCTCTAGAATAAAACCAGGAGCAGTACCAACCTTATTTTCTAGAATCAAAGCGCCTTCCGGCAAATATGCTTGCAGTTTATTATTCTCAGGCATTTTTATATTTCTATTTTTAAAAAATTGCTCTATACGATGCAATAACTCGTTATCCAGTAAAAGCTTTCTACCCGTCCATTCTGCAACTGCATCACGTGTTACATCATCAACTGTAGGACCTAATCCACCTGTTACAATAATTAAATCAGAACGATTTGCTGCAATTGAAAGCATCTCTTTAATTCTTGTGATATTATCACCAACAGAAGTTTTGTAATAAAGATTTATACCAATTTCAGCAAGTTTCTTACTTAAATAAAGTGAATTAGTATCTAATATTTGTCCTAATAATAACTCTGTACCTATTGTTATTATTTCCGCATTCACTTCATTGAATCCTTTGCTTTTGAAGCAATGGAAGATATAAGAGAAGTTAATTCAACTGGTATTACAAATTTTGTTGCATTAGTTGCTCCTAAGGTTTTCAATGCTTCAAAATACTGAATCAACATCGTATTTGAATCAACATTTTTTGCTGCGGAGAAAATTTCTTCTAGTGCTTTGGCATAACCATCTGCTCGTAAAATTTGAGCTTTTTGCTCTCCTTCTGCTCTTAAGATAGCAGATTGTTTTTCTCCCTCAGCAACTGTAATTGCTGCCACTTTTTTACCTTCTGCTTCAGTTACAAGTGCACGTCTGTTTCTTTCTGCTGACATCTGTTTATTCATTGCTTCCTGAATTTCACGTGGTGGTATTATCTCTCTTATTTCAACAGATGTAATTTTAACACCCCACCGCTCTGTCACCTCATCAAGTTTTTGTCGTAGAAGCAAATTTATCTGTTCTCTCTTTGCAAGTATATCATCTAAAAGAATATCACCTATTATTGCCCTTAAAGTCGTTGTTGCTATTCCCTGTGATGCACCAGCAAAATTTCCGACCTGAACAACTGATTTTACTGGATCAACGACCTTCCAGTAAATTAAAAAATCAATTGAGATAGGAGCGTTGTCTTTTGTGATACATGTTTGCTCTGGTATTTCAAGATACAATTCTCTTAAATCAACACGCACGGGTCTGTCTACAAATGGAATTAATATGACAAGACCCGGTCCTCTTTCTCCTATGCATCTTCCAAGGCGAAAAACAACTAAGCGCTCATATTCCTGAACAATCTTTAAAAACGATGGTAAAATAACAAACAAAAGAATAAAAATCAGAACAATTAATCCCCACATTTTAAACCTCCTTTTTTCTTGGAATTTTTTTTACCTTTAATTTTAGTCCATCAACAGAAATAACTTCCACTATCTCTCGCGCTTCTATTTTTTCATCCGAATATGCTTTCCATTCTTCTGCACCAACATTTACAACTCCACCTTCTGGCGTAATTTCTGTCTCTGCTATGCCTTTTAATCCAATCATGCTTTCTTTGCTTATCATTTTTTTACTTCGTAAAGATTTAATAATTGCTGCTAAAATTATACCTATCAATACCGTGGTAATAACAACCATTATGCCTATAACCCAATAAGATGGAGCCCAGGCACTGTCTATACTCCTACTTGGAAATAATAAAATAGAACCAAGTATTAAGGTAATAATACCTCCTGTAAAAAGTGCACCAAAAGTTGGAGTCATTGCCTCAGCTATAAAAAGAGCAAGTGAAAGACCAATTAAAATTAATCCTGCAATATTTATTGGCAATGATTCAAATCCAATAAATGCAAGAACAAGTGCAATGGCTCCTGCAATTCCTGGAAATAAAACACCAGGATGGGTTAATTCATATATTATTCCATAAGTTCCTATTAAAAATAAAATATATGTGAGATTAGGGTCAGAAAGAAAATGTACAAATTTATGTTTACCAGACATTTCTATGTTGGTTATCTTTGATTCCTTTGTATTTAATATAAATTCTTTTTCATTTATTTTTATTTTTCTTCCATTGAGTTTTTCTAATAGTTCATTTAAATCCTTTGCAATAAAATCAATTACATTGAATTTTAATGCTTCAATCTCTGATGATGATATATTTTTTGTTATTGTTTCTTCTGCCCATTTTTGATTTTTTCCACGTATTCTCGCAAGATTTTTTATATATGCAATTGAATCATTGGTGATTTTTTCTGCTGCTTTATTA
>JAOAAI010000225.1 GCA_026418955.1 Candidatus Goldiibacteriota bacterium
GGAGTGTGGATTTATGAAGTTAAAAATTTTAAAAATTATTGCTCTTTTAGTTTGTGTTTCTTTTCTTTTTACAGTTAGTACTTTTGCGGATGCACAGAAAGCAAAACAGTATTTGGACGCAGGAGTGAAGTATGTAAAAGCCAAAGATTATGACAAGGCAATACAGTATTTAAATTATAGTATTAAAATGGAACCTACCTCTAATGCATATTATTATCTAGGATATGCATATTATGCGAAAGGTGACAAAAATAATGCACTTTCAAATTTTCAGATGGCATTAAAATTGAATCCATCAAATTCAGCTGCAAAACAGATGGTTGATAAACTTGGAGGAGATTCTTCAGAAGCAGAAGCAGGTGCTAGTGATCCAAAAGCACAACAATATTTAACAGCAGGACATAAATATTTAAAAGCCAAAGATTATGATAATGCAATGAAATATTATCAAGCAAGTATTAAGATACAACCAACATATCAAGCATATCAATTCATGGGTACAGCATATTATTACAAAGGCGATAAAGCAAAGGCAAAAGAAGCATATGAAAAATCATTAGAATTAAATCCAAATAACCCTGGTGTTCGTAATATTCTCGCAAAACTTGGTGGCGTGCCACCTACAACAACAACTGCTGAACCCAGGTTAAGTGAGCAAATAGGGGTACATCCTTTAATTCTTGCTGGAGCTTTTGCCGGAGCATTGGCAGTTATTTTCTTGTTTTAATATATAAAATAGCAATATATAAAAGTTGTGGGTGTGAATTTTTTTTAATTCACACCCATTTTTATTTTAAAATATAGAGGGGTTAAAATGCTATGCAGTTAAAAGAAAAACATTACGGTCTTGGTCATATATCTCGGCTTAAGAAAAGATTTCTCCAAAATAAAATTTCAAGATATGAATTAATTGAACTATTGTTATCTTATGTTATAAAAGGGAAAGATATAAAACCGCAAACAAAAGAGATATTTACCAAATGTCGTGGAAATTTTAGAAATATTTTTAATGTAATTGAAAAAGATAAAATAAAAGGCATAGGCGTAGAATCAATTATTTTTTTCAGATTATTAAAAGAGTTTATCAATATATATAACGAAGATAAATTTATAAATAGAAAATATACTTTAAAAGATCAGAAAGATGTTATTGATTATTTTAAAAATATATGTTTTGAAATTGATAAGGAGGCAGTATTTGTAATATTTTTGGATGCTAAAAATAGAATATTATTACATAAAAAAATATCTGATGGCACATTAACCCAATCAGTAGTTTATCCTAGAGAGATAATAAAAGAGGCAATAAATTTACATTCTTTAAGTATTATACTAATACATAATCATCCAAGTGGTGTACCAACACCATCTGAAAATGATAAAAAAATAACAAAAAGACTTTATTTTGCCTGCAGAGAAATGGATTTAATGCTTCTTGATCATCTTATTGTTGGTAACGAAGGATATTTCAGTTTTTATGAGAATGGATTGATTGAAAAT
>JAOAAI010000257.1 GCA_026418955.1 Candidatus Goldiibacteriota bacterium
TATTTTAATGCAAAAAAACTGGATAGGAAGGAGTGAAGGAGTAAGAATATATTTTAAAGAAGAAAGAACAGGTGAAGTTATACCTGTTTTTACAACAAGACCTGATACAATTTTTGGCGCTACCTATGTTGTTCTTGCTGCTCAGCATCCTTTTATTGATAAAATAAAAAAATTGGTTCCAGAGAAAAAAGTAAAAGATATAGAGAAATTCCAGGAAAAGGTAAAAAAATCAGATATCACAGTTGATACTATTATTAATATGGAAAAGGAAGGAATTGAAACCGGTGTTTATGCTATAAATCCAGTAAATAATACAAGGATACCGATATGGATAGGAAATTATGTTTTAATGGAATACGGGACAGGAGCAATAATGGCAGTGCCTGCTCATGACTCTAGGGATTTTGCTTTTGCAAAAAAATATGGTTTACCGATAGTTATTGTAATACAACCGGAAGGAGAAATATTAAATCCCAATACTATGAAAGATGCTTATGAAGGTAGGGGGAAACTCATAAATTCAGAACAATTTAATGGCATTGATAATGAAGAGGCTAAAAAAAGAATAGGCGAATGGATGGAAAAAACAGGAATTGGTAAAATGGAGGTAAATTATAAATTAAAGGATTGGTTAATTTCTAGGCAAAGATACTGGGGGACACCAATACCTGCTATTTATTGTGATAAATGTGGTATTGTTATGGAAAAAGAAGAAAATCTACCTGTGATATTACCTTATGATATTGAATTTACTGGTAAGGGAAACCCACTTACCACTTCTAAAACATTTTTAAAAACAAAATGCCCTAATTGCGGAGCTGATGCAAAGCGTGAAACAGATACCATGGATACATTTGTTGATTCTTCCTGGTATTTTATCAGATATTGTGATCCAAAAAACAAAGATAAATGTGTGGATAAAACAATTGCAGATAAAGAACTTCCTGTTGACCAGTATGTAGGTGGTCCTGAACACGCTTGTATGCATTTGATTTACGCCAGATTTTTCACAAAGGTCATGAGAGATTTAGGGCTTATTTCATGTAATGAACCATTTAAAAAATTATTGACTCAGGGTATGGTTATAAAAGATGGAAATAAAATGTCTAAATCAAAAGGAAATACAGTCAGCCCTGATGATTTAATTGAAAAATACGGTGCTGACACAGCTAGATTGTTTATGTTGTTTGCATCACCGCCACCACTTGACCTTGAATGGAATGATGAAGGAGTGGAAGGTTCTTTCCGTTTTTTAAATAGAGTCTGGCGAAAAGTTTTAAATCTAATTGAAAAAATAGGAGAAAATATTGAAATAAAGAATTTAGAACCTGATATGGATGAACTGGATGCAGATGGAAGAAGACTTTTAAGAAAGGTTCATCAGACAATAAAAAAAGTTACAAATGATATAGAAGTTGAACAACAGTTCAATACAGCAATTGCTGCAATAATGGAGTTATTTAATGTTTTAAATGATATAGAATTTGATTTTGAAAAAATACAAAATAAAAAAGTAGTTTTTTTTGCCATTAAAAATTTGATATTGATGCTTGCTCCAATTGTTCCGCATTTTGCAGAAGAACTTTGGCAAAAAATTGGATTTAAATCTAGCATATTTAAATATAAATGGCCTGAATATAAAGAGGAATGGACTATTGAAGATGAAATTGAATTTGTCATACAGGTATCAGGAAAAATTCGTGATAGGATAAAAGTTCGTTTAAATATAACGCAGGAAGAAATAGAAAAGATTGCTTTTGAAAGTAATAAAATAAAAGAATGGTTGAAGGGCAAAGAAATAGTAAGAAAAATATTTGTTCCTAATAAATTATTGAATATTGTGGTAAAATAATATTTGAATTAAAAAATTATGATTTGAAAATAGAAACTAAGGAGGAATTTTTGTGAAAACCTTTTTAAAAATAATATTTACTTTTTCATTGTACCTGACTTTATTTTCCTGTGCAACTTATTCTCCACAAGTTGCACTTCCATCTGATATTAAGAGTATAGCCATACCAGTATTTGTAAATAAAACAGATAGATACAATATAGAACAGTATATCACACAAAAGACAATAGATGCCTTTCTTGCAGATGGTAGAGTTGCTATTAAGGATGAAAAAAATGCAGACGCAATTTTAAAATGTAGAATTTCAAAATATATTCATACACCTATAAGATTTAATGCAAATCAGATAGCACAAGAATATCGCTTAAGAATTTATCTTGAAATTTATTTTTTTAATAACATAAAACAGCATTTGTTATGGAAAGATGAAACATCAATATGGGAAGAGACAACTTATTTTGTAGCAAATGATCTTGGAATGCCTGTTGAAGATGAAGTGATAGCGAGAAACAGAGTTATGGATAAACTCGCAGAACGTATTTTAAGAAGGGTAATACATGGTTGGTAAAATAAAGAAGAGTTTTTTTATATTTTTTGTTTTTTTTTACTCAACATTTTTATTTGCTGATAAACAACCGGCATATATTATCGGACATATAACTACATGTAGCGGACTTATAAATAATTATCCTGCAGATAGCGTGAACTGGTTTTATAGAAGTAAACACCAAGTTGTTCAATTTTTTGCATATTTTCTTTTTTATACCAAATCGTCTTTTGATTATAATCTTAAAAATCGTCAATATCTTTTTGTTAATCCATATGAATATTATTCAGGGATAAGGAAAATTGATGAGGAAACCAACTTTACATTTGAAAATATCTGGGTATCTCCTTCTAAGAAAGTAATATGTGAAAAGATTCTAACTTTTGATAAATTATCAACAGATAAAAGAATAGGTGTGGCTGATAAGCAGTATATTCCATATGCTTTTGGTAATTTTATAGGTATAAATGAGACATTTCCAGAAAATGGACAGTTAGGTTTGCCTACAGAAAAAGGATTGTATAATATACAACTTTTTATAAATGGAGAACTTGTTTCAATTACTTTTTTTGAAATGAAAGATTGATATGAAATTTATTAAATCAAAAAATTTAAAATCATATTATTTTTTATTTGGTGATAATGATATTTTTAAAAGAGAGTTTATTGATGA
>JAOAAI010000003.1 GCA_026418955.1 Candidatus Goldiibacteriota bacterium
TAATTTTTTCATATGCTCCCTTTCATAAATTTTATGTTTAATATAGATGTTTTATAATGATGTTTGGTAAAAATGTTCCGAAAATATGTTTAAAAAACATTATTTATATTAAAAAATATATTTAGTATACATTTTTTAAAAAATATTTTTCGAACATACTTTCTAAACATCCTTTTCAAACATTTTATGCATCTGTATAGAAACTTTCCAATTTAATTTGTTTTTTAAAACAAAATTTTTTATATTTATTAGTTTAAATTTTTTATAAACCGGTTGAGCAATTATTGTAGATTTAACTTTATATTTTTTTAAAATTTTATTAGCATATATCATATCTTCATAAGAACCAATTACAAGTTTTAACTGATCCTTTGGCCTAAGAAGTTTAAGATTTGAAAGTATCATTTTATCACTCTCGCCAGAAGAAGGTAGTTTCAAATCCATACTTATATTATCAGCTTTAATACCTTTGATAGAAATAGAGCCATTGGTTTCAATTGTTATAATCTTATTTTTTATTTTTTTAGTTATTAAATTTATAGTTTTTTTATAAAGAAGAGGTTCACCACCAGTTATGTTTACATTTTTATATGGACTTTTTTTAATAATACTAATTATTTTTTTAATGCTTATATTTTTGCCATTAAAATATGCATATTTTGTATCACACCATTTACATCTTAGATTGCAACCTGTAACTCTTATGAACAAAGTAGGATATCCTTGATATTTTCCTTCACCCTCTATATCATAGAATATCTCATTTATTTTTATTGTTTTTTTCTGGTCTTTTATACTTGACACTTAACTTTTTACCTATATAATTTTATCCTGTGTTTTTTGCAATAAAAATAACTCCTAGGAGGTGTTATGTATAAAAAATTTTTTAATATTATACTCTTTTTATATATTTTTTCAATAATATATAGTGATGGAATAATAGTTAAAACAGATAAAGATAATTATTACAGATATGAATGTATTAAAATTTCTTGTCAATATATTACATCAAAAAAAGATGAAAGAAAAAACATACTTGATTCAATACTTAAACAGGCCACACCTGATTATAAAAATATAAAAAAGCAGGCACATTGTTATGCAAGGGTTTATCGTGATAAAAAGCTTATTAAAACAATAGGAAATATAGAAGAATTACCTTTAAAATACAATGAAGAGAAAGATATCTGGGAATCAAGTTGGCCCATACCATGGAATCCAGTAATAGGTCTTTATAATGTTCATGTAGTGTTAAAAATTGATGGTAAAAGTTATGCGGGAAAGAAAAGTTTTAATATTATCAAAAGAACCCCACCACCTATGGATAAAAATTTATGTGTCATGACCATTGAGCCTGGAGAAAGCATAATACAAAGAGTTCCTGGTGTTGGTGGTAAAACTGTAAAAATATGGGAAAATTATGTGCTATGGGCAAAATTTATGGGTGCAGATGCTTTATGGCATTGTGCTGGGCAATCGCAGATATGGAATTCATTTAATCCTGCAATTTTTCCATGGGATAAGACAAATATCAGTCAGGTTAGAGAAATTGCTCAGGCATGTCATGATTATGGGATGAAATATGGCGCATATATATTGAGTTTTTTACTTTTGGGAAATAGAAAAGATTTATCTCCTTATGAACAAACAACAGGTTATGATAAACAAAATAATACTTTAAGAAAACTTATATATATATCCATTAATGATCAAAAAAGGTGGAATGATATTATAGAACTTTTTAAATATTTTAACTCAATACCGGAAATTGATTTTGTAGGAATGGATTATGTAAGAACTGATTTTGGTGGATATGAAATGGTAAATGAATTTGTTTCTGATATGCCAGTTAAAAATTTACCTGCAGATTGGAATGAGATGAGTTATGAAGATAGAATGCTTTGGTTTGGAAAAACACTGGAAATTGACAAGGATCCTGATATAGAACAGATGTGGCAATGGTGGCGTGCTCATAAAATGTCAAAAATTATAAAAGAAATAAAAGAAAAATCAGGGCTCAAAAAACCGCTTTGGACTTTTACTCTTACATGGAGACAGGGAAAAGAACATGGGCAAGATCCACTTATGTTTATTGATGCTGGTGTTGATATCAATGCGCTTATGTTTTATTCTATTGATAAAAAGACATATCCCAGAATGATTGATGATTGGCAAGATTATTTAAAAAGAGGAAATTCTAATATAGTTTCCGGTCAATGTGTTGATTGGTTTTTGCTTGGCAGAACATATAATCCATCAGGACCAGAAGAACACTTTCTTCGTCAGAAACTTGCAATTGATAAATTGCAAAAAGTGAATCCGAGTTTTGGTCTTTTCTGGCATGATTTAACCAGAGCATTTAAATCAACTAGGGGTCCTTATTCAGCTCTTGAATGGGCTGTTGCAGGTGCTACAACATTTACATATTTAAGGAAATTAAATGAATTTTTTCCTTTTGAAGTTACATGGGATGCACCAGATAAAGTTGCAAAGGATGAAATATTTAATATTGATATAACTATTAAAAATACTGCATCAATTTCCATGGATTATTATCTTAAACTTTTAAAGGTATCAAATCTTGAAATGTTTGGAGAAATTTCACATCAATTTTATTTAACTCCTGGAGAGATAAAATCATTTTCATTTCAAGTTAAAGCAATTGAACATACATATAAAAAGAATTTCATGCAGATGATTGCTTTTATGATACAGTATGGCAGTTTAAAAACACAACAGAGGTATTTTGATTTTAAATATATTGAGGTACGTTAAAGTGGATAACTCTTATCTTAAATTTATAAGAAATTTTTCAATAATAGCCCATATTGACCATGGAAAATCCACTTTAGCAGATAGATTGCTTGAATATACAGGCACAATTGAAAAAAGAAAGATGAAAGAGCAATTTCTTGACTCAATGGAACTTGAACGGGAACGTGGAATAACAATAAAAGCAAAAGCAGTCCAGTTAAAATATTTATTTGATAATAATGAATATACTCTTAATCTTATAGATACTCCAGGGCATGTGGATTTCTCTTATGAAGTTTCAAGAAGTTTGCGAGCTTCAGATGGTGCAATATTAGTTGTTGATGCTTCTCAAGGAATAGAAGCTCAAACACTTGCAAACGCACATATTGCTTTAGGACTTAAATTGCCTATTATACCTGTTGTTAATAAAATTGATTTACCAAACGCAGATATTGAAAAAACTGAAAACGAATTAAAAGAAATGCTTAATATTTCTCCTGAGGATTGCATTCTTGCAAGTGCAAAAGAAGGTATAGGAACAAAAGAAATATTGGATGCAATAATTAGAAAAATACCACCACCTATAGGTGATATAAATGCACCTTTAAATGCTTTAATTATGGATGCGCAGTTTGATTTTTATAAAGGCGTGATTGTATTTGTACGAGTTTATGATGGTATTATCAAAAAAGGAATGAAAATTAAAATGATGGCTGCAGGTTCTGTTTGGGAAGTAACTGCTGTTGGAATTTTTAAACCGGAAAAAACAGAAACAGATATTTTAAAAGCTGGTAATGTTGGTTATATAGAAGCAGGTATTAAATCTATAAGTGATATAAAAATAGGTGATACAATAACAGATGCACAGAATCCTACATCTCATCCGCAGCCTGGATACAGAGAAGTTAAACCAATGGTATTCTGTGGCTTATTTCCTGTTTTAAATGAACAGTATGAAGAATTAAAAGATGCTCTGCAGAAGCTCAAATTAAATGATGCGTCATTATTTTTTGAACCAGAATCATCAGAGGCGCTTGGCTTTGGTTTTAGATGTGGTTTTTTAGGTCTTTTACACATGGAAATAATACAGGAGCGACTTGAACGCGAATATAATTTAAATTTAATTGCAACAGCGCCAAATGTTGAATATAAGATTATTACTACTTCAGGTGAGATAATTATGTGTGATAATCCAGCTTTATTTCCGGATTTTTCAAAAATTGAAGCAATAGAAGAGCCGTATGTGAAAGTTTCAATAATTACTCCATCAGAATATATTGGTCCTTTAATGCAGCTATGCCAGTCTAAAAGAGGGATTTATATAACAACTGAGTATCTAACGGTGGGTAGAGCTTTAATAGTGTATGAAATGCCACTTTCAGAGATAATATGGGACTTTTATGATAAACTAAAATCATGTACACGCGGTTATGCAACTATGGATTATGAAATAATTGACTACAGACCTGGAGATTTAAAAAAGGTAGATATCCTAGTGAACCATGAAAAAATTGATTCACTTTCATTTATTATTCATAAAGATTTTGCATATAGAAAAGCAAAATCACTAGTTGAAAAATTAAAAGAAGTAATACCAAGACAGCTTTTTCCTCTACCAATACAAGGAGCAATAGGTGGTCAGATAATTGCTAGGGAAACTATTCCAGCGCTTAGAAAAGATGTATTAGCTAAATGTTATGGTGGTGATATAACACGTAAGAGAAAACTTCTTGAAAAACAGAAAGAAGGTAAAAAAAGAATGAAACAGTTTGGAAGTGTTGAAATCCCTCAGGAAGCATTTCTTGCGATACTGAAAGTGGAATAAAATAAATCTTAAAATCTTCAAATTTTTAGATTTTCACATTTTTTAATCTTAAAATTTTTATATATATAAACGGCAACTGGAATCAATTAATGTATCTACAGGTTTCTTCCCCATATTATTATTATAAAAGACAGAAGGCATAGAAGTATCACACTTCCCGCTGCAATCCATTGTTTATAATTTTCTTCCTCTATTTTTTTTACATAAATGATGTCTTTTATTTTTGAATAAGGTATATAAAACTTTTCTGTTTCTGTTTGAACACCTATCTGGTCTTCTTTTATTTCAAAAACCTTTGCGTTTAATGTATTTCCATCTTTAAAAATTATT